>JAGLDI010000157.1 GCA_023145655.1 Desulfuromusa sp.
TTGGATCAGAAGATGCGATCCGGGTAAAATCACGAAAACCTCCAGCCGAATATTCAAGGATATTTTCTTCATAGTGATCGTATGAGCCAACAGCATTGACCAGAGAATAAGCGACCATGTGTGGCAGATGGCTGATTGCAGCCAGAACCTTATCATGCTTTTCCAGAGTCATTCGTACCACTTCACTGCCAGCTGTTAGCCACATCCGTTCGATCAGTTCCAGAGCTTGTAAATCAGTATTCGCCGTCGGCGTTAAAATACAACGTTTACCCTGATACAAACTTGGGAAAGCTGCCTCTGCACCACTATTTTCCGTCCCCGCAATCGGATGCCCGGGGACAAAATGGACACCTTCAGGCAATAATGGCTCTATTGCCCTGACCACATCTCCTTTAACGCTGCCACCATCGGTCATAACGGCTCCGGATTTTAAGCCGGGTAAACACTGCCGCGTCACAGTTGTTAAACTTTTAACGGGAGTCGCCAGAAAAATCACATCAGCATCTTTGACTGCCTTCAGAGGATCACGCTGGTACGAATCAATCACACCAAGTTCAAGCGCTTTTTCCAAGTTCGGTTTCCCCCGACCGCACCCAACAACTTCGCCGACGGCACCTGCCTCCTTGAGCGCCAGAGAGAGTGAGCCACCGATCAAACCAACACCAATGACCGCAAGACGTGGAATAAAAAGTTTTTCAGACATCACGATTTTCCCTCGGCAATATTGTCATTTCGAGCTATCGGATAAGCACCAAGAACCTTTAGAAAATAGCAGTGCCCTCGCAATTCCTCTATTGCAGCTGATATCTTCGGATCCTCTATATGCCCAATCAGATCAAGAAAGAAGATATACTCCCAGGCTTTCTGTTTCATCGGCCGACTCTCGATCTTGGCCAGATTGATCTCGCGCTTACTGAAGGGCTCAAGCATTCGGTAGAGAATTCCCGGCTCATCTTTGACACTGAACATGATCGAAGTTTTATCCGCTCCGCTCTTTTCTGGAGTATTCTTTCCGATCACCAAAAATCGGGTAAAGTTATGCGGGTTATCTTCAATTTTGGCTTTGACAACCTGAAGATCGTACTGGACCGCAGCAGCATGACTTGCAATCGCTGCCACAGATCCATCTTCAGCAGCCATCTGTGCTGCGGCGGCGGTACTGGCAACATCAAGCAGCGGCGTATCGGGCATATTAGTCTCAAGCCAGTGCCGGCATTGCGCCAAAGGTTGCGGATGAGAGACAATCTTACTGATTTTCCCGATATCTCCCGATTTAGAAAGAAGATTGTGAGAAATTTCCAGCATAATCTCGGCAATCATCTGCAGTTCAGAATCAAAAAACATATCCAGAGTGTGATTAACAACACCCTCGGTTGAATTTTCAACCGGGACCACCCCATATTGAGCACGCCCCCGCTCAACCTCTTCGAACACCGCAGGAATACTTTTCAACGGAACCAACTGTGCAGACAACCCAAATTGCAACATAGTTGCCAGATGGGTAAATGTCGATTGTGGCCCAAGAAAGGCCACCTGCATTGGCATTTCCATATTCAAAGATGCTGAAATAATTTCACGAAAAACCTTACAGACCGCCTCATTGGGAAAAGGGCCTGGATTCTTCCCCGTCAAACGCTCATAAATTGCTTTTTCACGACTTGGCACGTAGAAAGTTTTTTCGCTCCCCTCCTTAGACTTACCAACTGACACGACAACCTCGGCTCGCTGATTAAGCAGGTCAAGAATCTGATTATCAATCAGGTCGATCTGTTGACGCAGGGTTTTTAAATCATGACTTGCCATATAAATCACTTTCCACAGTTAAATAGAGAAGGACGGAGAAATGTAACTTAATCAGCGTTAAAAATCAATTTTCAAACCGGGGTCTATGAACATCGATAAGC
>JAGLDI010000158.1 GCA_023145655.1 Desulfuromusa sp.
CTTATTCAGTTGCAGCTTCAAGAGACGGTTGTTACTCCGGGTCCACGATTTTTGGTGTTATTAAATACTCTGGCTAAATTAGGGACAGTTCTCGAATCAACTCCCTCTACGGACGATCTTCTTCAAGGTGATGCCTCTCATCAGTTACTGGTGCGGTTGGAGAGTGATATTTTGCAGGAACAAATCCATCAGCAGCTGCGGCACTACAGTGAATTGCAGCTGATCACTTTTCCTGCTGAGCCTGAGGAAGAGCGACCGTCTAAAAAACGCTCTATGGATAAGACGGTACGGGTCAGTACCGAGCTGCTCGATCATTTTATCAATCTTACCGGAGAACTGATCACCAACCGTTACCAGTTGCAAAATGCCCTTAAAGAGTCAAATTGGCAGGATCTGAATGAGGGGGTGGGTCAGTTGGCACGATTGGTAAAAAACCTTCACCACCAGGTATTACAGGTGCGGATGGTCTCGCTGGAAAGTTTGGCCGGACGCTTATCTCGAACCGTCCACGATCTTTCTCGGAGTCATGATAAAGAGATTCAACTGCACATCGAGGGTGCAGAAATTGAAGTGGATCGCGCCATTGTTGAAGGGGTGACCGATCCGCTCATCCACATGGTTCGTAATGCGGTCGATCACGGTATTGAACAAAAGGGGATAATCTCTATCAAGGCTTGGCGGGAGAGGGATATGGTGTTGCTCCAAGTTTCTGATGATGGTCGTGGAATTGATCCGGAAAAAATCCGTATGAGAGCGCTTGAGATGGGTCTGATAAGTCCAATCCAAGAAAAATCTATACGGAATTATGATCTACTCCAACTGATCTGCCAGCCGGGGTTTTCTACCGCAGAGGAAATCAGTGAAATTTCTGGTCGTGGGGTTGGAATGGATGTGGTCAAAACGGCAGTGGAACGGGTTGGGGGAATCCTCTCCATTGATTCTGTCCCCGGGGAGGGAACCAAAGTAACCCTTAAACTGCCACTTTCTCTTGCAATTATTCGGGTGCTTATTGTTGAATCTGCCGGGAGTCACATGGCAATGCCGATAACCCGGGTTGTTCAAGCTATTGAAATTTCTCCAGATGAGGTTCAAAGTAGCGGTAAACAACTGATGTTTCTCTATCAGAATGAACTTTTGCCGATGCTCTCTTTGCGTAAAATGCTGAAAGCTCCTAAGGGGAAGAATCTCAACCCGATCCCATTGGTGATCACTGAGGTCCTGGGGCGCAAGGTTGGTCTAGTTGTCGACCGACTGATCGGGCAACGTGAAGTTTTTGTCCAGCGTCTGCCAGCACCATTCGATCAGATTCGTGGTTGTAGTGGCGGGACGATTTTAGGCAATGGACAGATTGTCTTCCTTCTGGATCTACAGACCCTTTTTGAGCGACGTCAGGGCTGAAATAGAGACACT
Organism: Desulfuromusa sp.; assembly: GCA_023145655.1. GTDB lineage: Bacteria > Desulfobacterota > Desulfuromonadia > Desulfuromonadales > Geopsychrobacteraceae > Desulfuromusa. The sequence continues at coordinate 1,411 of JAGLDI010000158.1, forward strand.
TCTTGTTCAGGGTAAAAATGGGGAGATTATGGCTGCTGGCTCAAAAAAAGTGATCTATGCTGCACTGGCGGGGAACACCCTGATTGCAGTGACTAAATTTATTGCAGCATCTATCACCGGTAGTTCGGCAATGTTGTCAGAGGGAATCCATTCACTGGTTGATACCGGGAATCAGGGCCTTCTTCTTTATGGGATGAAAAAAGCGGCGCAACCTGCCGATAAAAACTTCCCCTTTGGCCACGGCAAGGAAATTTATTTTTGGAGTTTTATCGTTGCCATGCTGATATTTGCGTTGGGTGGTGGGATCTCCATCTATGAAGGGATTCGCCACCTTTTGCACCCCCAACCTGCAACCAGCCCCCTGATCAACTATCTGGTTCTGGGTTTGGCAATGGTCTTTGAAGGAGCCGCGTGGTTCTTTGCATTCCGTGAATTTAAGCACAACAAGGGTGAAGGCAGCTATATTAAAGCGATCAACCAGACCAAAGACCCAGCGGTCATTGTGGTTCTTTTTGAGGACTCTGCCGCAATGCTTGGTTTGCTGGTGGCCCTGGGTGGTGTGGCCCTGACGCACCTGACCGGTAATCCTTATTATGACGGCTCTGCTTCTATTATCATCGGTTTTATTTTACTTGGAACGGCAACCTGGTTGGCTCGTGAGACAAAAAGTCTTCTTATCGGTGAAAGTGCCGACCCGGAGATTGTGCGGGGGATAGAAGAGATTGTCCAGAAAAACTCAATTGTTGTGGGGATCAATGAGGTCTTGACCATACACATGGGACCAGACTTTATCTTGGTCAATTTAAGTGCAGATTTTGTCGATAGTGCTTCTGCTGCTGCCGTTGAAAAGGAGATAGCAGAGCTTGATTTACAGATCAAAGCCCGGTTCCCGAGAGTCAAGCGGGTTTTTATTGAAGCAGAAAAGATGACTAGAAAAAAGGCTGTCACCTGATCTGTTCATTATGATGAAACGGGCGACCTTTCTTCAAAACTCCTATGGATATACGCGAACCATTTTGACAGGACATTTGATAAATGGATCAAAAGGGCTTGCCCAGCGCAGATGAATCTGTCACATCTCCTAAGTTTGGGAACATTGGTTCCTAATTTACTTGCATCGGCCTCTCTGCACCATTAGTGTCTTCTTGCTGACCAATCCTCCGCTTTTAAAAAGCCGAGAAAATGAGCTAAGATAACTTTATAAAAATCACCAGTGATAACTTGTGTCTCTGTGGTAGCAGCAAAAGAGACCAATGATCAGCTGAACAACTGAAGCAGGCCAACCACATCAAATCTACGAAATAAACTTATTGGAGAGACGCTATGACGGACAACTCCACCAAACTGCAGTTGGATGAAGGCATCCAGTTATTAAAACAACTAAGCAAGGACGAACTGATTAGCATTATCATCGACGATGCTAAGAACTGGCTTGCCCATGACGGCCTCTGGTTCCAGGCAGTGGAAGCCAGGCATGGCATGGAAGAGGCTATCGACGCGGATCGGGAGGCCTGGGAGAAATTCACCGTTATTGAAGCACGACGCATCATGTCCCGGCTTGGACTCGAACCAGGCGGTGGTATTCAGGCGTTGGTCGAATGTCTAAAGCATCGTTTCTACGCTCGCCTCAACCTGCAGGAATTCCTGGAACTAAATGATCAGCGGGTAGTGTTCCGCATGGTCGACTGCCGGGTGCAGTCAGCACGTAAAAGGCACGGGTTATCCGATTTTCCCTGCAAATCAGTCGGCATCGTCGAGTACGGTGAATTTGCCCGCACCATCGATCCACGCATTAAGACCAACTGCCTTGCCTGCCCACCTGATGCCCATCCGGATGACTATTGGTGTGCTTGGGAATTCGTACTGGAAGGCTGATGCCGTTGAAAAGGAGATAGCGGAGCTCGATCTACAGATCAAAGCACGTTTCCCGAGAGTCAAACGGGTTTTTATTGAAGCAGAAAAGATGTCTAGAAAGAAGGCTGTTGCCTGATCTGCTTATTATGATGAAGCAGGTCACTTTTTTTCAAAACTCCTATGGATATACGCGAACCACTTTGACAGGACATTTGATAAACGGATCAAAGGGATTTGCCCCGCGCAGATAAATCTGTCACATCTCCTGAATTTTGACACGGACTACCACCCTTCTTATCAGGGTGTTACATTATAGGTGGCCGCACTGGGTTACCTATGTATTAATCTCCCTCCTCCTTGTCCCAACTGGTTGATATCTGCTAAAGTCATTCCTTTTTGTCTCTCTGTAAAAAAAACAGGAGTTTTACCATGT
>JAGLDI010000159.1 GCA_023145655.1 Desulfuromusa sp.
ATTATGGAACCGTCTGTTCTTCAGAGCAGGCGATTGTTACCGAAGAGTCGATTGCCGCAGAAGTCAAAAAGGCTCTGCTTGCCGAAGGGTGCTATTTTCTTGAAGGGACTGCGGCTGAAAAAATTAAGGGTTTGATGACAGGACCAAGGGGAAGCATGAATCCAGCTATTGTGGGACAGCCTGCAGCCACTTTGGCACAGATGGCTGGCATCGAAATTCCCTCTGGAACCCGGCTGCTGATTTATGAAGAGCAAGGTGTCGGATCAGGTTACCCATTCTCTTATGAGAAGCTGACTTCTTTGCTTGGATTCTATACGGTGTCTGACTGGCAGGCAGCGGGTCAACTTTGTACCCAGCTACTTAAAAATGGCGGTCTGGGGCACTCCATGGCTATCCATTCCAACAACGAAGAAATTATTCGCCATTTTAGCTTGAATCAGCCGGTTTCGAGGCTGTTGGTTAACACCCCTTCAAGCCTTGGTGCAGTGGGTGTCAGTACAAATCTTGACCCTTCTCTCACTCTGGGGTGTGGTCCTGTGGGAGGAAGTTCGACAACTGACAATGTGGGGGTCAAGCACCTTTTTAATATTCGCTACGTGGCCTATGGTCTAGACAGTGTTTCACGGCAGCAGACGGATAATAATGCGGTCGATATTGAGACAATCAGTCGCTTGGTTTTCGAACAACTGAAAAAAATGAATCATGTTCCAGATAATACGTGAGTAAGGTTTATTGGTAGTCAATTTTAACGAGCACAACAACTGAAGGAGAAAACAATGGCAACATCAAGTGCAATAGGAATGGTAGAAACAAAGGGCTTTGTTGCTGCAGTAGAAGCGGCAGACGCAATGGTGAAAGCAGCCAATGTAACGCTGATTGGCAAGACCCAGGTTGGTACCGGGTTGGTCGCAATTTTGGTTCGTGGAGATGTTGGCGCAGTTAAGGCTGCTGCTGATGCCGGAGCTGCTGCAGCGGCAAAAGTTGGTGAAGTAGTCAGTGTACACGTCATCCCCAGACCTCATGATGAGGTGGAACTTCTTCTCCCCAAATTGAAGGGGTAGTGTAGATTTCCTCCCCTTTCGGGGTGGAGAGCCAATAACCAGAACAGAAATAAAGGAGTATGACAATGGCCGTATCAAGTGCGTTAGGAATGGTGGAAACAAGGGGCTTTGTTGCAGCACTGGAAGCAGCAGATGCCATGGTAAAGGCTGCCAATGTAACGTTGGTTGGCAAAACTCAGGTTGGTAGTGGATTGGTTGCAATTTTGGTCCGTGGTGATGTCGGTGCCGTGAAAGCTGCGACCGATGCAGGGGCTGCTGCCGCCGCTAAAGTTGGAGAAATGGTCAGTGTTCACGTTATTCCACGACCTCATGATGAGATTGAACTGATCCTGCCCGGTAAAGGGGATAAGTGATCGAAAAGATCATCACGGAATCTTTTTTAAGAAAAAGTTTTTTGCACGAGATTCCCGAAATATTTTACCTCCATGATAGTCAGATTCTGACTCCTGCGGGGGCTCAATTCCTCAGTGACCGACAGGTTAAAGTTCTCAGTGGAGAAGATTCTACTGCTGCGGACAGTGACTCTGTGCAGAGATATGTTGCTATTACAGATGGAACCACCTATGTGGAGAAACCTGAGCATCTGACCCAGTTGACAGGAAACCAGTTGGTACCGAAAGATCATCCACGGATTGTTTTTCGTGGTTGGCTGGATCAATTACAAGGAGAAATTCTGCTGTTACAGAAGCAGGTAACTAGCAGTGGGGATTTGTCTCTGGGCCAAACTTTGGGAGAGCTACTGGATCGAATCCGAGCAATCCTACGGGCAGAAGTCGTTGATGAACCATTGGAACCCTGTGATTTTCTTGGATTTAACGAAGCAGAAATAAGGGATCAATCCCACCACCCGCAGAAATATTTTGGTCTCGAGCATCTTGAACTTTCAGCGGCAATGGATTTTTCCATTCTCTCCCTGAACCACCTGCGAACTCTGGTGAGGAGTGCTGAACTTTCTGCGGTGACAGCTTTTTCGGGAACAGCTGACGTTGAGCGGAATGATATTATTCAGGCCTTGAATCGATTAAGCAGCGTCATCTATGTGGTGATGCTGAAAGTGGCTCAGGCAACTGAGGAAGATGGAAAGATTATGGATACCCAGATCCTCGATAAAATCGTCGCAAAGGTTCTAGCTGAATTTGCTGACCAGGGAAACAGTATCCCGGTCGAGTTATCTGCGCGCCATGTCCACCTTAGTGCAGCAGATGTTCAGAAGCTGTTTGGGAAAGAGCTGACCCCGGTTCGTGAACTGTCGCAGCCAGGACAGTTTCTGAGCAAAGAGAGAGTTCGGTTGATCGGTCCCGATGGGACACTCGACAATATTGCTGTTTTAGGCCCTGCCAGAGAAAAAACTCAGGTAGAAATTTCCATGTCTGATGCACGGGGACTTGGTCTTACCCCTCCTATTCGGCAGTCAGGGGATACTGCTGGCTCTGCGGGACTACAAATTGCTACCGAGCTGGATAATCTAACTCTTGAAGAGGGGTTGATCATTGCCGCTCGGCATCTCCATATGCACCCCGATGATGCCAGCAGATTGGGTGTGAAAGATAAGGATCTGGTTCGGATTCGAGTTGGTGATATCAGGGCGATGGTTTTTGAGGAAGTTCTAGTGCGTGTCAATGAAAATTATCGACTTGCCATGCATATTGATTTTGATGAAGGGAATGCCTGTGGCTGGGTTCCTGAAATGAACGGTCAGTTACTCCCTTAGGAGAGATGTTGCCGATGGCAAGTGATGATTTAGTACAAACAATAGTCCGGGAAGTTTTGAAGCAGCTTCAGGAAGGAACAGACAGCCAACAGATTCTGATATTAGCACGTCAGGATGATAGCGCTGTTGTACCGCTGTTGCGGCATCTAGAGCAGAGTAACAAAGTAGTTTTCTGGGATCCTAACAACGATATCATTACCCCTGTGCAGACAATTTTGCCGTTCTTAACCTGCAGTCAGATGGCAGATCTCGCTCTGGGGAGGACCACTGGACCGCTGCTGAAAAAAGCCTTAGACCTGTTGCTCACAGGAAAAACTGTTGAGGTCTTTGAATTTGAATATCTGCAATTCAGCAAAACTGCGCCGGAACCCCTCTATCAATTATATGCATCCTATGAGGAAACCCTTCGCGGTTTTGGCCTGCAACGATTTGCCGCAGAAAATCAAAATATTGCCCGATTGAGTTGCCGACTGGTAACCGAAAGGGATGTTATCGAAGCACACCAGCAGGGAATTTCAATCTTACGTATTTTATCTGATGCTCAACTGACTCCACTTGCTCTTGACTGTGCCAGAGAACGAGGGATTCAACTTCAAAAAACTGAGAGGTGAAACAAATGATTATCGGCAATGTGGTTGGTAATGTATGGGCAACGAGAAAGAATGAGTCTCTAACTGGCCTGAAGTTAATGATCGTCCAACGGCTGGATGTCTGTCGGGGGGAAGAAAAAGAGAGTTTTGTCGCCGCCGATCTTGTTGGTGCTGGAATCGGCGAACGGGTTCTGGTTGCAACTGGTAGTGCTGCGCGCCAGTCGGCAGAGATGCAGCAGGCTCTGGTAGATGCAACAATCATCGGAATTATTGACGAGATTGATGTCCCGGGTAAAAACTGAAAGATTGTCTCTGACTCAGGGGCAACAGTTGACTATGAGGTGAATCATGGGAAAACAGTTGGTTAGACGTGACAATGTTGAAGAATTCATCAGTCACGAAGAAAAAAAGCTCTATATCGGAGAGACCCTCATCCTGACTCCCGGTGCAAAAGACTATCTACAAGAGCAAAGTATTGCTGTTGTTTATGGTGAGCAACCTGAAACAAAAGCGAAACTGATACCAAAGATCGAAGCTTCTTCTGGAGCAGATTTGAGCAGTAGAATACAGCAATTACTGAAGAATGATTTTTCTATTACTGATAGCAATTTGATCACTGAAGTGACTAGGAAAGTTTTGGAAAAACTGGAGAATGCTCAGTAATGGGACCTCGTTTGGTAGATGATGATCTCCTCAGGAAAATTATCCATCAGGTTATTGCAGAGCAACCACAGTTGCAGTCAGTCAGTTTTAAAAAAAACATTGATGCAACAAGTGGCGTCATTTCTGTGCGTACCCCGGAGGTGAAACCCAAACCTTTTGATACCGGCAAAGATGAGGACAAAGTTTATTTGACCGATCTTTTTTCTCTTGAAGAGAGTCCCCGGCTCGGTTGTGGGATTATGGAGATGAAAACCTCCTGTTTTGATTGGGTTCTCAATTACGATGAAATTGATTATGTCATTGAAGGCAAACTTGAAATTATTGTTAATGGCAAAAAAACCATTGGCGAAGCAGGAGATACTCTCCTTATTCCAAAAAATACCGCGATTCAGTTTAGCGTCCCCGATTTTGCCAGATTTCTTTATGTGACATATCCCGCAGATTGGGAATCACAGAAGTGAAAATAATTTGTAACTATTCAAGAAGATCAAAGACTTTTTTGACAGGATAAGGATCTGATAAAGTCTGATGGAAATCAAAGGACGTAAAACGGTTTTTAGGGTTAAATTTTAACATCAGATTGTATCCTGTTGATCCTGTCAGAGTTTTTTGAGGTTGTTACCAAAGATCACTATCAGGTCGTTAGTTTTAAGT
>JAGLDI010000016.1 GCA_023145655.1 Desulfuromusa sp.
AGATTGTGGCTTGCGAGCTGCCGGGCGGTTTGCGGATCCCCCTCGGTTAAGTGGGGTGCACCGCAACATTTCTGAGTTTTGGGGGTGATAACATCAAAACCCTGATGATTGAGAATTCTGACGGTTTGTTTTGAAACTTCTGCGTACATCAAAGTCATGACGCAGCCAAGAAAGAAGGCAACTGTTCCCCGTTTTTCTCCGGTTGCCGGACTGACCTGTGGAATACTCTGCCGCAATGGCTGGTGCAATTCCGGCATCATCCCTTCTGCTTTGTCAATCCATTTTGGCCCGAGTTTCAGAAGTTTGGTGTGGCGTACCAGCCATTGAACCCCAAGTTTTTGATACAGGCGTGCTGGAAGCATTGATGTCTCCAGCAGGTCGGGGTTTGGGAGCATCTTTTGCAGGATGAATTTGCGAAAGCCGGATTGCCATTTTGGCAGTGGTTGTTGTTGGCTCACCTGAGCACGACAGGTTTCCATCAGGGATCCCGCCTGCACTCCTGACGGGCAGGCGGTGGTACAGGCACGACAATCAAGGCAGAAAAAGGCTTCCTCTTTCATTGCCTGGTTAAATTCCAGTTTCCCTTCGGCAACAGCACGAGCCAACGCGACACGTCCGCGTGGACTGGAGCGTTCCCGTCCGGTCAAGGAAAAGGTTGGACAGGTTGGTAGGCAGAATCCGCAACGCATACACTGGAGAATATCTTCATATTTCGGGGCATCGTTATGGGTAAAATTCCCCAATTTTTCAGGTGTGCCCATATCAGGACTCCTGATCATCAAAAAATATTTTACCGGGGTTGAGGATTCCATCCGGATCAAAAGCTTTCTTGATCCGTTTCATTACCGCAACACCTCCCGGACCAACCTGACGGGCCAGGTAGTCTCTTTTTGCAATGCCGATACCGTGTTCCCCTGAAACTGTGCCACCCCACTCAAGAACTTTTGTATAGAGATCATCAAAAAAGGCATGAGCCCGTTTCATCTGGTCAGCATCGCGTTCATCACAAAGGACGGTTGGATGGAGGTTGCCGTCGCCAGCGTGACCAAAAGTACCGACAATCAAATTATATTTTTTTGCCAGTTTTTCAATTTCAGCAAAGGTCTGAGGCATGTAGGAACGGGGAACCGTGGCATCTTCCATCAATGTTGAGGGCGAAACTCGCGCCATAGCCGAAAGAGCCATCCGACGCGCTGTTGCCAGTTGCAGCGCGTCTTCCTCATCTTTGGCCATAGACACTTCAGTGGCACCAACATTGTTCAGGACCTCGACGATCTTGGCGCTGTCTTCTTCAACAACAACGTGATGCCCATCGACCTCAATCAGTAATAGGGCGGCAATTTCTCGCGGCAGGCCGATACTGACGTAATCTTCAACACAGTTAATGGTAGTTTTGTCCATGATCTCCATGGTTGAGGGGATAATTTTTGCGGCGATAATCTCAGATACGGCTTTTCCTGCAGTTTTAATATCGTCAAAATAGGCCAGCATTGTCTGCTTTGCTTGTGGTGGAGGGATCAGTCGAAATGTCACTTCAGTGATGATGGCAAGGGTTCCTTCACTGCTGATCAGCAGATCCTTGAATGAGTAGCCAGCAACATCTTTGACACTTTTTCCTCCTGTGGTGATGATGCTGCCATCGGGGAGGACACATTTCAGTGCCATGACGTAATCACCGGTGACCCCATATTTCAGACAGCGCAGTCCCCCGGCATCTTCCATGACATTGCCACCGATAGTAGAAATTTTTTGCGATGCCGGGTCAGGTGGATAATAGAGTCCTTTTTCTAAAACAGCATTGGCCATATCCAAAGTGATAACCCCGGCTTCTGCTGTGACCGTGAGATTTTCCTCGTCAATTTCAAGAATTTTATTCATCCGGTTTAAGCAAAGAACCATCCCCCCTCTGACCGGAATACTCCCTCCTGATAAGCCGCTGCCACTCCCACGGGGGGTAATCGGCAACCCCTCTTCGCGGGCAATTTGCATGGCAGTCTGAACCGCCTCTGTGCTGGTTGGATACACAACAACATCCGGGGCATGATGTAACCCGGGGGTTGCGTCGTAACCGAGAACTAGAAGATCCTCTTCCTCAAAGGCAACGTTTTCTTTCCCCAATTTTTGCATCAATCGATCTAGAATATTTTTAGCAATCATAGGCTCGCCTTTAAATAGTTAATATTGATTCACCGGTAAGAACGTCTTGCCAGATAAATGGTCTGACCAATCATCAAGAAGATTAGTACGTGAAACTTGTTATGTCAAGACAATAAATTGCCTGTAATATTGAATGAATATTCTGTTCTTTCTCTGCTTTTCTCCGAAGTGGGTTTTGGAGCCAGTTCAGCTAATTTTAACCTGTTTTTTCGATGAATACCAAAGCTCCCAAATGGTAAGTTTATAGCGATAACATTCAAGCTTTCAATGGTAGGGTGGGGGTGTTGTTTCAATAATCCGGGTGTTCTCCCCCCCCTGGTGTGATGATCTACTGTGATAGCTATCTATGAATTTCACCATCTTGTTGCACCAACAATCGAATCGGTGTAATTTTAGCATGCCACAGATACATAACAATGTTATTTTGTGGATTGACATTTAAATCTCATCCACCTAGGGTGAGTGGTAAGACCAATTTACGGGAAACGGAAGGTGCTATGTCAACAACAAAACTTATTGATCAGTTTTCTAAGGCCGCTATCAATGTTGGAGCAGAAGTGACTTCAGTCGATTCTGTTGTTGCTGCTGCCAATTATATCGCTGGAAAAATAACGGGAACACTTTTGGTTCCTCAATTTTCTTCAGCGAGTCGCTTTAAGTTAAAAGCTGCTTTAAAAAAAGCCGGAGTTGCCATTGAGGTTGATCATTTGCGTTCAGTTGCAGCAGAAGCAGAGGCGGGAATCACCGGGGTGAATTTTGCCATCGCTGATACCGGCACTCTGGTTCTTGAAAGCACCGCAGAAGATATTCGTCTGACAACAACATTGCCGCCCAAACAATTTGCCCTGCTTGATCCTGATAAGATTGTTGCTGATGGTATCAAAGCTGTTGCACCATTGCGTAAATTCCACCAGCGTGACCCCCGTAATTATATTGCCTATGTAACCGGACCAAGTCGAACTGCTGATATCGAACGGGTGTTGACTATTGGTGTGCATGGGCCAAAGGAATTATTTATCCTGCTGGTACCGGGGCTTTCTGACGATTTTATGGAAATGTAAATCAAAACCAAATAGCCACCAAGAGGCCAAGATCACCAAGAGAATCAAAAGATTTCAACGGAGAGGCGCGGAGGCAGAGAGAAAATCAATTTTTTTTTGGTCTTTACTTGAATTGAAGGATTTCTCTGCGATCTCAGCGTTTTCTCCATCTCTCCGTTTAAAGTTTTTCTCGGTGTTCTTGGTGTTCTTGGCGTCTTGGTGGCGATTATATGGTTTGAGGAGTAACCAACAATGAATAAACAGCAGCGCAGCAAAGATTACCGCAAACGGATTGATCAGGCTCTGGCAACCCCTAAACTGCAGGAAGCTCTCCATCAGTTCGGTGATGCTTTTTTGATCTCTCGTGAAAAAGCCTTTGCCGGTCTTGATTTTGAAGATTTGCGTAGCCAGATTGGCACGATGAAAACTGGTGTGCGGGAAAATCAAAGTGCACTCTTAGATCAATTTATCAACAATGCAGAGGCAGCTGGAACGATTATCTATCGGGCAAAAACCGCGGAAGATGCCAACCGCTATATCACTGATCTTGCCAAGGGAAAAGGGGCAAAACTGGCAGTTAAAAGCAAGAGCATGGTCAGTGAAGAGACCCATCTGGGTGCCGCATTGGAGAAGGCTGGTATCGAATCATTAGAAACTGATCTGGGGGAATGGATTGTCCAATTAGCGGGTCAACGTCCTAGCCACATGGTGATGCCGGCGATCCATATGTTTAAGGAAGAAATTGCGGAGTTGTTCAGCAAGGAAACGGGGCAGCAAGAACCAGCGGAGATTGAACATCTGGTTGAAGTCGCTCGTAATCAGCTCCGCCAGAGTTACCTTGATGCCGATATCGGGATTACCGGAGCCAATATTGCGATTGCTGAAACGGGTGGGATTGCCCTGGTTACCAATGAAGGGAATGCCCGCCTTGCGTCAACCATGCCGAAGGTTCATGTGGCACTGATCGGGATTGAAAAACTGGTACCGACACTGGAGGATGCTGCTCGAATTATTCAGGTTCTTCCAAAAAATGCGACCGGACAGTTGTTGACCTCGTATGTGACCTGGATTCGTGGTGCAGTCCCTTGTGCTGGTGATGAGAAGGAACTCCATTATGTTCTGCTCGATAACGGTCGCACCGCGCTGGCCGAGTCAACCCAATGTCAGGATGCTCTAAACTGTATCCGCTGTGGTGCTTGTGCCAATGTGTGTCCCGTTTACCAAACGGTTGGCGGTCATGTTTTTGGCCATATTTACATCGGTGCCATTGGAATTATCCTGACCGCTTTTTATCATGGTCTTAATAATGCTGCCGAACTGGTCAAAGCGTGTATCGGTTGTCGCTCCTGTGTCGCGGTCTGTGCCAGCAATATTGATCTGGAAGATATCATCCTTCATCTACGCGAAACGGTCGGAGATGAAGAGGGCATCGGTGCTGGAAAAGCGTTGGTGTTCCGCAAGGTGATGCAGAATCGTAAGCTGTTCCACACCATGATCAAGGCGGCCAGTTTATTACAGAAACCGGTCACCCGTGGCGAGCGGACAATTCGCCATTTGCCATTGTTTTTTTCACCGTTGACTGAATGGCGAACTCTTCCGGCGGTTGCTGACAAAGCGTTGCGTGACTCTTTTACTCAAAAAATACAGACAGTTGAGAAACCCCGCTATCGGGTTGCTCTGTTTGGTGGTTGTGCCAATGATTTTCTCTATCCCGAGCTGGGACTCGATCTGATCGAGGTGATGAATGCTCTTGATGTTGAGGTTTACTATCCTCTTGAACAGAACTGTTGTGGTATCCCTGCCTCTTATTCCGGGGACAGAGAGACTGCGGTGGAATTGGCAAAGCAGAATATTGCTGCGTTGTTGGCAGGAAATCCCGATTATGTCCTGACCACCTGTCCCACCTGTGCGATGGCATTGAAGCAGAACTTTGTCGAATATCTCAAAGATAATCCAGCCTGGGCTGCCCGTGCTGAACAGTTGTCGAATAAA
>JAGLDI010000160.1 GCA_023145655.1 Desulfuromusa sp.
GCCTAACCTTCAGCAAAAGTAACGCGATCTATCTCGCGAAAAGTGGTTTCACCCCGTAGTACCTTTTCCAGAGCGGCCTGTCTTAAATAGATGGTTCCGCTTTTAAGCGCCTGTTTTTTTAACTCCGATATGGGCATTTTTCCTGCTATCATCTCCCGCATTTCATCATTCAGTTCCAGCAGCTCAACAATGGCACTGCGACCTGAATAGCCGAGGCCATTACACTCTTTACAACCGGGAGCATCATGAAAATTGGCACCAGCACATTGCTCATCAGTCAGCCCATACGATTTCAGAAACTCATCATTATAGGTTGCTGGTGCCTTGCAGTGCTTGCACAGTTTCCGAACCAGGCGTTGAGCCAGAACACAATTAAGACAGGAGACAAAACTATAAGGATCAATTCCCATATGGAGAAAACGCCCTAGCACATCAAAAACATTATTGGCATGGACAGTAGTAAAAACCAGATGACCTGTTAGTGCTGACTGAACTGCAATCTGAGCAGTTTCGGAGTCACGAATCTCGCCAACCATAATTTTATCGGGATCATGACGTAAAATCGAGCGTAATCCTCGGGCAAAGGTCAAACCCTTTTTCTCGTTGACAGGAACTTGAACCACCCCTTTGACTTGATACTCAACCGGGTCTTCGATAGTAACAATTTTTTCCTCCACCGAATTTATTTCAGATAAAGCTGCATACAAAGTTGTCGTTTTTCCACTACCGGTTGGTCCGGTTACCAAAACCATACCGTAAGGTTCGCGAATTCGACTGCGCAAACGTTTCATTTCTCGCTCAGAAAAACCGAGTGCTTCGAAAGTCAGCCCATGCATATCAGCAGCTATAGCCTCTTTATCCAAAATCCGAATGACCGCATCTTCACCAAAACTAGTTGGCATAATTGAAACTCGAAAATCGATCGACTTTTCTCCCAGTCGAACTTTAAAACGACCATCCTGCGGAATTCTCCGCTCGGAGATATCCAGCTCACTCATAACTTTGATCCGAGAAATAATCGGACCTTGAAAGCGACCATCAATCGTTTCGGTCGCTTGATAGAGGACGCCGTCAACACGATACTTAATGACAACACCATCATTGGTTGCCTCGATATGGATATCACTGGCGCGTTTTTTTAAAGCATCAAACAAGGTTGAATCGATCAAGCGAATAATTGGGCTGGTATCAGCAGTTAATTTATCGATAGAGAGGACTTCATCACCAGAATCTGTCTCTTTTATTAATTGCAGCTTGAAATCTTCAGAAGCCTCGCGCAAAACCCTTTGTGAACCGGCTCCTCGTTCTATCAGACGTTCAATTTGATCTCTGGCGGCAATTTTTAACTCCAGAGCTAAGCCAAGTTGCAACTCCAATTGGTCTAGAACGGTAATATTGGTTGGGTCAGCAATTGCGACGACAAGGATCTCATCTTTGCGTTCGAGAGGAATCAGACTGTGCTTGATTGGGATATCACTGGGGATAGTAGCAATCAGTTCTAGATCAAGGGCTGTATCACTTAGATCAACGTAATCAAACTGAAACTGGGATGCCAGTGCCTGAGCTAGCTCCGCCTCTGTAAACATCCCAGCCTCGACACCG
>JAGLDI010000161.1 GCA_023145655.1 Desulfuromusa sp.
ATATCATTGATCAGGTTGTTAAGGATAAAGGGATTGACCGTGATGTGCTAGTAGCTGCACTCGAATCTGCAGTGTTGTCTGCAGCTAACAAAAAATTCAGAAATACACGTGAGCTTGAAGCCCACTTCAATGAAGAGATAGGTGAGGTTGAGGTTTTTGAATTTGTCACTGTTGTTGATGCAGTTATGGATTCCTATAAAGAAATCGATATTGATGAAGCACGAGGAATAGATCCTGACGTTGAAGTTAATGACTCCTTGGGGATGATGATGGAGTCTGGCGGCTTTAGCCGTATCGCTGCACAAACCGCCAAACAAGTCATTATTCAAAAAGTCCGCGAGGCGGAGCGTGAAGGTGTCTATAATGAATTTAAAGATCGGGTCGGTGAGGTTGTCAATGGGATTGTTAGACGCTATGAGCGTGGTGATCTGATTGTTGACCTGGGTCGCGCAGAAGCTCTCTTGCCGAATCGGGAACAGGCCCCACGTGAAAACTACCGTCAATCTGATCGGGTTCGTGCCTATATCTCAGAAGTTAAAATGTCGTCCAAAGGGCCACAGATTATCCTTTCCCGTACTCATCCTGGTTTGTTGATCTCCCTGTTTAAATCTGAAGTTCCTGAGCTTTCGGAGGGAATTGTTGAGATTAAGGAGGCTGTACGTGAGCCTGGCAGTCGTGCCAAAATTGCTGTTGTTTCTCACGATATCGATGTTGATCCAGTTGGAGCTTGTGTTGGTATGCGTGGCGCGCGGGTTCAGAATGTCGTGACTGAGCTGCGGGGTGAGCGGATTGATATTATCCCCTGGTCACCTGATCCAGCGCGATTTGCCTGTTCTGCTCTTGCCCCTGCTGATGTATCCAGGGTCTATATTGATGATGAAGGGCAGTTGATGGAAATTATTGTCCCTGATGATCAATTATCTTTGGCTATTGGTAAAAAAGGGCAGAATGTACGTCTTGCAGCAAAGCTGATCGGCTGGAAGATTGATATTAAGAGTGAAACGCGTGCTCAGGAAGAGGAGCAGGAAGAGAATAACCAGGAGGCTGTCGAAGAGTCAGAAGTTAATGCTGATCTGGCTGATGCCGAAGTTGTTGAAATGGAAACTGACAAGGCTGCTGAATCGTCTACAGTTGATGAAACTCAGGCTGATGAAGGGGTTGTTGAAGTGGAAACTGAGGTTGTTGCCGATGAGTCGACAACCGATAAAAATGAAGATTGACTTGTAATCCTTTATGAATGATGTAGAGAAAGGTCCACAGCGCACCTGCATAGCATGTCGTCAGACAAAAGATAAAAATCAACTGGTTCGTTACGTTGTTGCCCCGAATGGGGCGGTTATGGTTGATTATCTGCAGCGGTTGCCCGGACGTGGTGCTTATACCTGTATTGAGAAACAATGTTTACTGGATGCAGTCAGGAAGGATAGTTTTCAGCGTAGTTTCAAGGGTCAATGTCTCCATGTTGATTTCACCCAATTAATTGGGCAGGTGACTCAGGCTGTTGAGAAAAAAATTACAAGTTTAATCGGTATGGCCCGTAAATCGAAGCAATTTATTTCCGGGAGTAATGCTGTTATTGAGGCGCTTAGAAAAGGTTCGTCTTTAGCACTTGTTATAACAGCCACAGATATATCAACCACTATAGAGAAAAAAATTGCAGCATTAACGCTTCGAAACCATATTGATACGGCCTGCTTCTATGATAAACAGACGATGGGGCAGTTGCTTGGTAAGGAAGAGCGGAGTGTTATAGCGATTCATGCCGGTTTATTGGCTGACTCGTTGTTGAAACAATTACACCTGTATAGAAAACTGGTAAGGGAGAATTGATGGGCAAGGTAAGGGTATACGAACTCGCAAAGAACATGGGACTCGAAAATAAAGAGTTGTTGACCAAGCTTGCAGAAGCTGGCATCGAAGTTTCGTCCCATTCAAGTTCTCTGGCTGATGAAGATGTGCAGAAGCTTAATGATTTCATCAATCCACCGAAACAAAAAGTTGAAGAGGCGGTAATAAAGCCGGGAATTATCAGGCGGCGGCGTAAAGTGATCCGCGAACCGGTTCCGGAACCCCCTGAGGTGGTTGAGTCTCCAGAAACGGAAGCTTCTCCTGTCGAGGCTGCTTCTGCTGTTGCCGTAACCAGTACGCTGACTGATGAACCGCAAGGTGAGGTGAGCGAAAATATAGTTGCAGCTACCGCTGATGAGAATTCGCAAGCCGATGTCAATGAACCATCTGCTGAAAAAGTTCAGCAAGTAGAAAAAGATTCCGGCAAAGAGACTGCAGAAGTACCTCTGGACCCAATAGAAAAACCGCAAAAAATAAAAAAACCGGTTGTGGAAAAAGTGACCGGTGACCATGCTAAGATACTTGGCCGGGTTGAACTGCCAAAGACGGTATTGACTGGGCAGCGTAAACCTCGAACCGGTGACCGTCCCGCCCGCCAGGATAGAAAAACCGGTCCTCCAGCACGCCCTGCTCATCGTCCTGCGGCAACTCCGAGCCGTGGAAATAAACGGGTTGATCCTGCCCCATTGGCACCAGTTGAACAGCCCCTCCCTGAAAAAGAAGGGCGGAATAAAAAACGTAATAAAGGACGGCGGGGAGATAGTGCTGAGCCTCGGGATGGGCGGGTTTCCCGTCGTGGACGGCGGGTTGAAGTTTTTGAACCCGGCCGTGCCGGGCAGAAAAAGAAACGGGGTGGAAGACAGAATAAACAAGGTAAACAAACTGAGGTGACGGTCAGTAAAGCGATCAAGAGGGTGGTACGAATTAGTGATTCAATCACTGTCGGTGAGTTAGCTAAGAGGATGGGGGTCAAAGCCAAGGAACTGATTGCCGAATTGATGCGTCAAGGATCAATGGTGACGATCAACCATCCCCTAGATTATGAATCCGCAGCAATTCTGGCTACAGAATTTAATCACGAAGTTGAAAATGTTGCTTTTGATGAAGAGACAATCCTCGAAGTTACCCCATCTAAAGAAGTAGAAGATAAGGCCGAAGATCTAGAAACTAGACCGCCGGTTGTCACCATCATGGGTCATGTTGATCATGGTAAAACCAGTTTGCTTGATGCCATTCGGGAAGCGAATGTCACTGCAGGGGAAGCCGGTGGAATTACTCAGCATATCGGTGCTTATGATGTTGAAGTTAATGGGCAAAAAATCACATTTCTCGATACTCCCGGTCACGAAGCTTTTACCGCAATGCGGGCTCGTGGTGCTGGAGTAACCGATATTGTTATTCTGGTTGTTGCCGCAGACGATGGGGTTATGCCACAGACAAAAGAGGCTATCAGCCACTCAAAAGCTGCAGGAGTCCCACTGATTGTTGCAGTCAATAAAATTGATAAGCCTGATGCAAATCCTGAACGGGTCAAGCAGGAATTGACCGAATATGAACTTGTCCCTGAAGAGTGGGGTGGCGATACGATCTTTGTTGATGTTTCAGCCAAGCAAAAAACCAACCTTGATACATTGCTGGAGATGATTCTCCTTCAGGCAGAAGTCCTTGAACTGAAAGCTAATCCGAACAAACGGGCCAAGGGTTCAATCGTAGAAGCTCGTCTTGATAAGGGTCGTGGTCCGATTGCAACTGTTCTTGTTCAGGATGGAACCTTAAAAATTGGCGATGCCATTGTGGCTGGTCTACATTTTGGACGGGTTCGCTCAATGGCTACGGCAACCGGGTTACAGGTGAAAGAGGCCGGCCCGTCATTCCCGGTTGAAGTCACCGGTTTGGGAGGGGTGCCAGATGCCGGTGATTTATTCAACTCTGTTGAAAATGAAAAATCGGCAAAGGAAGTTTCACAGCATCGTCAGTCTAAACAGCGTGAGAATGATCTTTCGAAACATAGTAAGATTTCACTTGATCAGCTATTTGCCAAAATGCAAGAGGGTGTTGTTGAGGAACTCTCGGTTATTATCAAGGCAGATGTTCAGGGTTCCGTGGAGGCAGTTCGTGATACTCTGGAGAAATTGTCGACAGATGCTTGTCGTTTGAGCGTACTTCATACCGGCGTTGGTGGAATAACGGAAAGTGATGTCACCCTGGCGACCGCATCAAATGCGATCGTTCTTGGCTTTAATATCCGTCCTGAAACCAAAGCGAAAGCATTGGCAGAAGTTGAATCGGTTGATATCCGTCTCTACTCGGTTATTTATGACGCAGTGAATGACATCCGTGATGCTATGGAAGGGTTGTTGGCACCGACACTGAAAGAGAAAGAACTGGGTCGAGTTGAGATCCGTGATACTTTCCACGTCTCCCGTATCGGAACGATTGCCGGATGTTATGTTGTTGATGGTAAAATCGTTCGCAATGCTAAAACCCGGCTGGTTCGGGACAATATCGTGGTATGGGAAGGCAAGTTGAGTTCTCTGAAACGTTTCAAGGATGATGTCAAAGAGGTGGGTAATGGTTATGAGTGTGGCATCGGTCTTGATAAGTACAATGATATCAAAATCGGAGACATCCTAGAGGTCTTTGAAATTGAAGAAGTGAAAACATCTCTTTAGTTGTCCTCTAGACCGGTTATATATTATGGAGAAAATATCCGTTGAGTAGCTATCGACCTGAACGCGTTGGCGAGCAGATATACAAAGAGACGGTCCGTTTATTGATGTACGGCATCAAGGATCCGCGTGTCGCTCCAGTGACTTTGACCGGAGTGCAGATGTCTCGTGATATCAGTTCTGCAAAAATTTATTTTACTGTTAGTGACGAGACGACCGAACGAAAAAATGCTGAACAAGGGCTCAAAAGTGCGGCCCCTTACATCCGTCGAGAATTAGGGAAGTTATTGGAGCTTCGCTTTGTCCCTAATATCTATTTTAAATTTGATGCATCTATCGGTTATGGTCAGAAGATTGATGCTTTGCTGCACCAGGTGCAGGATGATTTAGATGCCAGTTCAACAGATTGTTGAGAAAATCAGGGATAATCAACGCTTTCTGGTTGTTGCCCATTGTAATCCAGATGGTGATGCGATTGGATCAACTGTTGCGTTAGCACTGGCTCTGCTGGATATGGGGAAGGATGTCGTTGCCTACAACGCCGATTCTGTTCCTGAGGTGATGCACTTTCTTCCGCAATATGATGTGCTCCGTAACTCTTTACCCGAAAACTCAGATTTTGATATAGCTTTTGTCCTTGATGCCGGAGAGCTTGAGAGAACAGCATTGCCGGTTCGGGATCTGGCTCGGACGATAATTAATATCGATCATCACCCCTTTTCCGATTTCGGTGATCTTTGTTATGTCGATACCGGCGCCTGTGCTACCGCCGTTTTGATCTACAGAATATTGAAAGCTTGCCAGTATCAGCCCAGTTTAGCTGTCGCCAAAGCCCTCTATCTTGGTATCCTGTCAGACACTGGATCCTTTCGCTACTCCAGTGCCAATCAGGAAGCGTTTGTTGTTGCCGGTGAATTGGTTGGGTTGGGTGTCGATCCCTGGGAAGTTTCAAGTCATCTTTATGAGAGCCATGCCCCGGAACGGATGCTTCTGCTCAGTTTGGTGTTGCCCTCGTTGCAGATTTCAACCTGTGGCCAATATGCTTCTATTGTGATGACCTTGGATACACTAAAAAAGTCTGGAGCATCCGAGGAGCATTCCGATGGATTTGTTAACTATCCACGCTCTATTCGCGGTGTTGAAGTCGCCCTTTTTATTCATCAAGTATCAGAAAGTCTTTACAAAATAAGTTTTCGCTCAAGAGGAGCTATTGATGTTGGGTCTTTATCCCGTGAGCTTGGTGGCGGTGGCCATCATAATGCTGCCGGTGCTAAAATAAATGGAACTTTGGACGAAGTTAAGAATTCTGTTTTCACCCTGCTTGACCAGATCTTCAGCTGATATTCGTGCACGGACTTCTTCTTATCGATAAACCTGCCGGGATGACCTCCCACGATGTTGTTCGTCGAGTGAGATTTATTTTTAAAACCCGTAAGGTTGGTCATGGAGGAACTCTTGATCCTCTTGCAACCGGGGTTCTGCCGGTTGCAATCGGGGACGGGACAAAGATCCTGCAGTTTCTTCTGGCGGAAAATAAATCTTACCGTGCAACCTTTAAACTTGGAATTACAACGGATACTTTCGATGCTGAAGGGGAGGTTCTGCTGGAACGTATAGTTCCCCACTTGACCCAGATACAGTTTGAAGGTATTTGTGCTGAATTCAAGGGTGAGATTGAGCAGCTACCACCAATGTTTTCAGCTCTGAAAAAAGATGGTGTTCCCCTCTACAAATTAGCCCGTCAGGGGAAGACCGTTACCCGTGAGATGCGTCAGGTGACGATCAGTCGCCTGGATCTGGTTGATTTTAATCTTGAATCGGTAACGATTGAAGTTGATTGCAGTAAGGGAACTTATATTCGTACTCTGGTCAGCGATATTGGTGAACGATTAAACTGTGGTGCACACCTGACGGCACTGCGTCGCTTGAAGAGTGGTGAATTTTCTATCGATGAGTGTCTGACTCTGGACCAATTGCAACAATTAGAGAGTCCTGCTTCCGCTCTGCATTCGCTGGATGAAGCATTACGTAACTATCCTGCCGCGCAATTGAATTTGGCGGCGGCGGATGCTCTGGAATTTGGAATTCCACCGGAGATGAG
>JAGLDI010000162.1 GCA_023145655.1 Desulfuromusa sp.
CACACAGAATCAACATCAAAAACAGACCGGCCACAACCAGAACCCCAACCAAACCAAGCTCTTCACCAATGACAGAGAAAATAAAATCGGTGTGGGCTTCCGGGAGATAGAATAATTTTTGCTCACCGATTCCAAGTCCCTGCCCGAGAATACCCCCATTACCAAAAGCGACCAGACTTTGAATAATCTGAAATCCAGTATCGAAAGGGTCATCCCATGGATCGAGAAAAGCCATAATCCGGCGGCGACGATAATCGACCTGCATAATAAGAAAATAGACCACCGGTAATGTCATCAGAATCGTTGGCAGAAGATAGCGCCAGCGCACCCCGGCAACTATCAACATGGCCAGTGCCACTCCGGCAATAATCATGGCACTGCCCAAATCGGGCTGTTTCAACAACATCAATAAGAGCACTCCAAGAACGATCATATAGGGCAGATAGCCCTTAAGGAGTGAACGGACTTTCTCTTTTTTCCGGGTCAGAGAATGAGCCAGATAGAGGACCAGAGTTAATTTTACCAGTTCTGCCGGTTGCACCGTCAACCCGGGCAAACGCAACCAGCGCATTGCACCACCGACCCGAACACCAAAACCGGGAATAAATAACATGGCCAGCAAGGCAATGCTGGCAAGAAGAGAAATGACGGCTAATTTACGCCAGTTCTTGTAGTTAAAATAGGTCGCAACTGCCATCAAAACAAAACCGATAACAGTATAAGTCAGTTGTCTCTTGAGGAAATAAAAGCCGTCATGAAACTTGTCTGCCGCCATAATAGCTGATGATGAATAGACCATCACCACACCGATACAGGTCAGTGAAACGGTAATCAAGAGAAGAGTTGTGTCTACATTACGATGTAATGTCATGAGGCAGCCCCCTCTACTGGCAGTTGTTGTACCAGCCTGTCAAATTCGTTTCCACGCACCTGATAATTTGCAAACATATCAAAACTGGAACAGGCCGGAGAGAGCAACACTGTGCCGCCAGCAGCCGTCACCTCATAAGCCTGCTGAACTGCCGATTTCAATCCTCCAGCCAAGCGAATTTCACAACATCCAGAGAGCTCGGAAGCCATTTTTTGAGCCGCCTCTCCGATCAGAATCAAATGTTCGACCTTTTGTTCCAGCAACGGTCTAAGCACCGTATAATCGCCACCTTTATCTTTTCCACCAGCAATCAAAGTCACTCCGGCAGCCAGGCCGGAAAGACTTTTTATCACACTGCCAACATTGGTTCCCTTAGAATCATTGAACCAGGTGACACCACACAATTGCCGCACCAGTTGCATCCGGTGGTCAAGACCGTTAAATGAGCAGACCGCTTTCCACGCCAGTTCTGCCGGACACCCTTGCAAGAGTGCCGGAATCATGGCAGCCATCGCATTTTCAATATTATGCTCACCCGACAGTTGCAATTGTGATAACGGCAATTGGATATCGGTACCGGCCCAATTCCAAACCAGCATATCTCCCGATCGGGTCATCCCTTCAACCAATCTTCCCCGGGAAGAGAACCAAACCTTGGTCGACTTGAGATCAGCCGTCAACCGGCAAACTTCTGGATCATCAGCATTCAGAACAACAAAATCAGCAGCGGTCATATTGCGAAACAATTCCATCTTTGCCCGGTAGTAGCTCTGCAAATCGGGATAGCGATCAAGATGATCAGAACTTAAATTGAGGAGCAAACCAATGGTGGGATGAAATTGATCGATACTTTCTAACTGAAATGAAGAGAGTTCAACAACAACCCCGTCATACTTTGCGGAGCAGGCTTCAACCAATGGAGTTCCAAGATTTCCCCCGACAAAAACGTTTTTATCCCAAGCCTGCATAATTTCACCGATCAGGCTGGTCGTCGTTGACTTCCCATTGGTTCCTGTCACCCCGATAATCGGCACAGTAATTTCCCGGGCGGCGATCTCAATCTCTCCAAGTAATGGGATGCCACAGGATGCTGCTAACCGCAACGGCTCACAATCCAGTGGAACCCCGGGACTAACAGCAATCAGGTCAGCCGATTCGAACAATTCCAGACTATGCCCACCCAGATCAAAGCGCACCGGCAGTCCCTTTAAGGAATCAAAACCTGCGATCTGCTCCCGTTGACGCAAGTCAGACAAAGCAACTGTGGCACCACGCTCCACTAAAAAACGTACCAGAGCCTGACCACTCAGGCCGGCTCCAATAACGACAATGCGCTTATTTTTAAAATCAAGTTTCATGACGTACTCGCAAAGCGGGTGAAATTGCTAACCATTTTTCAACGTAATTTCAACGTTGAAAGGGCAATTAAAGCTAAAATAATGCTGATAATCCAGAAGCGGACAATTATTTTCGGTTCTGCCCAGCCCTTTAATTCAAAATGATGGTGAACCGGTGCCATTCGAAAAACCCGACGACCCC
>JAGLDI010000163.1 GCA_023145655.1 Desulfuromusa sp.
AGAAGACTTTTTGTCTCACGAGCCAGCCAAGTTGCCGTCCCAAGCAAAATAAAACCGATGATAATAGAAGCAGAGCCATCATAGTAAGGATTACCTGTCAGGTGCGTCAGAGCCACACCACCCAGGGCCACCAGCAAACCAAGCATTGCGGCAGAGTCTTCAAAAAGAACCACTATGACCGATGGATCTTTGGTCTGGTTGATCGCTTTAATATAGCTGCCTTCACCCTTGCTGTGCTTAAATTCACGGAATGCAAAGAACCACGCGGCCCCTTCAAAGACCATTGCCAAACCCAGAACCAGATAGTTGATCAGGGGGCTGGTTGCCGGTTGGGGGTGCAAAAGGTGGCGAATCCCTTCATATATGGAGATACCACCACCCAACGCAAATATCAGCATGGCAACGATAAAACTCCAAAAATAAATTTCCTTGCCGTGGCCAAAGGGGAAGTTTTTATCGGCAGGCTGCGCCGCTTTTTTCATCCCGTAGAGCAGCAAGCCCTGATTCCCGGTATCAACCAGAGAATGGATTCCCTCTGACAACATTGCCGAACTACCGGTGATAGATGCTGCAATAAATTTAGTCACTGCAATCAGGGTGTTCCCTGCCAGTGCCGCATAGATCACTTTTTTTGAGCCAGTAGCCATAATCTCCCCGTTTTCACCCTGAATAAAGAAGTGTCTCTATTTTAGCCCTGACGTCGCTCAAAAAGGGTCTGTAGATCCAGCAGGAAGACAATCTGTCCATTGCCTAAAATCGTCCCGCCACTACAACCACGAATCTGATCGAATGGTGGTGGCAGACGCTGGACAAAAACTTCTCGCTGCCCAACCAGCCGATCAACCACCAAGCCAACTTTGCGACCCATAACCTCGGTAATCACCAGCGGAATCGGGTTGAGATTTTCCCCCTTGGGAGCTTTTAGTATTTTACGCAAAGAGAGCATCGGCAACAGTTCATCCTGATAATGAATCATCAGCTGCTTGCCACTGCTCTGAACCTCATCCGGTGAAATTTCAATGGTTTGTACCACCCGGGCAATCGGCATCGCCAGACTGCCCCCCGCAGATTCAATAATAAGAACCCGGATAATCGCAAGAGAAAGTGGCAATTTAAGGGTTATTTGAGTCCCCTCCCCGGGGGTCGAGTCAATTGACAGGAGACCCCCAACCCGTTCCACTGCCGTTTTGACCACATCCATTCCAACCCCGCGACCAGAGGTCTCACTGATCTTCTCAGCAGTAGAAAACCCTGGCTGACAGATCAACTGGAGCAGATCATAGTTACGCAGGGTTCTTACTTGAAGCGGGTTTGTCAAACCGATTTCGAGTGCCCGCTGACGGATTTTTTCGGGATCAATCCCCCGCCCGTCATCGGCAACCTGCACCATCACCAGATCCCGCTCCCGCCAAGCCTTGATAGAAATGGTCCCCTGCTGTTCGATACCGTGATCAACCGCATTTCGAACCATGTGAATAAGGGGGTCAGTCAGCCCTTCAACAATAGCCCGATCCAGTTCGATATCGGCCCCCTCTATTTGCAACTGAATCTCTTTATCCTGACTACGGGAAAGATCATGGACGGTTCGAGACAAGCGTCCAGCCAAACTTTCCAACGAAACCATCCGTACCTGTAACACCTGATGGTGAAGGTTTTTTACCAGGCGCGCCAACTGCCCCACCCCCTCATTCAGATCCTGCCAATTTGACTCTTTCAGGGCATTTTGCAACTGATAACGGTTGGTAATTAATTCTCCGGTAAGATTGATAAAATGGTCGAGTAGCTCGGTACTGACCCGTACCGTCTTATCCATAGAACGTTTTTTAGCCGGTCGCGCCTGCTCCGGTTCATCAGGAAAAGTGATCAGCTTTAATTCACTGTATTGCTGCAGTTGCTGATGAATTTGTTGCTGCGGGAGATCACTCTCCAACCGCACCAGTAACTGATGAGAACAATCACCCTGAAGAAGGTCATCCATAGAGGGTGTTGACTCGAGAACCGGCCCCAACGTAGCCAGTGTATTTAATAACACCAAAAATCGTGGACCCGGAGTAACAACCGTCTCTTGAAGCTGCAACTGAATAAGTTGCCCCTGCCCGGACACTGATAAAGCGACTGCGGCAATCTCTTCCCCACTGCAAGCAGAGAGCTCCGGTGACTTTGGATTGCTGGAAATAAAGCTGTCAACACTCCGTTCAGATCTTTCATTACGGATGTCATCTAACAATAGTTCCAGTAAATCAACGGCTTCAAGAAGCCAGTCAATTTCAAATCCACTGATTCGCCCAGCTTGACGACAATCCGCCAGATGATCTTCCAGATGATGCGCCAAACGGGTCGTTTCAGGATGTTCCATGGTTGCAGCCATCCCTTTAATAGAATGGGCGTCACGAAACAAAGCATCGATGCCATCCTGATCCACAGGATCAGAATCAAGTTGCAGCAAAAGCTCAGACATCGACTGAAGATGTTCGGCTGCCTCGATCAGAAACATTTCTCTGAACTTATCTATATCCATCAACCACGACCTGCCTGAAAAAATATGCTCCGACTCATTCAGCGATAACCCGTTCAGCGACCTCAAGCACCTGTGCGCGATTAAATGGTTTGACAATAAAATCCCTGGCTCCGGCGTTGACTGCCTCCAGGATCAAATTGTTCTGCCCCAAAGCACTACAAACAATAATTTGAGCATCAGGATAATCAGCCAGGATCCTCTTCATGGCGTCAATACCCCCCATTTCCGGCATCACGATGTCCATGATAACCAGATCAGGTTGATAGGTTTTATACTCAGCAATGGCCTGTTCACCACGACTGGCTTCTGCAATAATTTTCCAGTTCGCCGATTCGAAAACATCTCGAAGCGTGGCACGCATAAATAGAGCATCATCGACAATCATAACTCGCTTTGGCAATTCAGCCCCCGGCTTGAGTACAGAGCAGCTCAAGCTTTATCTGTAACTGATCAAGATCAAACAAACTGATCATCTTGCCGTGCCAGTTGATAACCTCATTGATATAACTTCTCTCAGTATAGTTCTCCATCTGAATATCCAAACCTGTTTCAATATTGATAACGGCCTGCACCTGGTCCACCTCTAAAGCCACCGGACCACGTTGATTCGTCAGCACAATCAACCGTTGTCCCCTTTTATCGGGGGGGAAATTAAGCAATTTCACCAGGTCAACAACCGGAATAATCCGCCCATGAAAATTGATGGATCCAGCAACAATTTCGGGAGAACCGGGGAACGGGTAGATCTTTTGGTTTTCAACAACCTCTTGAACTTCAACTAACTCTAGAGCATAGGTTTCATAACCAATCATGAATGGTAACAGTTGCCTCATTGTTGCTCTTGCTCCGGGTTGATACCAAGATTGAAGCGGCTGACCGAAGTCAATAACTCATCTGCCAGGTGGGAAAGGCGCTGTGATGCAAAGGTCATCTCTTCCATTGAAGCCGTTTGCTCCTCGGTTGCTGCAGAAACCTCCTCTGTTGAGGCTGCATTATCCTCAGTAACCCGAGCAATCTCTTCAATTGCGGCAACAATCGTCTGTGCCCCCGAACTCTGTTTTTCGGTCAGATCTCGAATAGTGACCGACTTGACTTGGGCTGCTTCGGCTTTATTGATAATTTCTTTAAATGCTCTATCGGTAATATCGACCGATTCCCGACCCGCATCGATAGATCTGACACTCTCCTCCATCGATCGTTGCACTTTCAGACTTTGCTCACGGGTTTTCTCAACCATCCGGGTGATCTCTCCAGCCGAAACACTGGTACTATCAGCTAACTTACTCACCTCTTCAGCAACCACCGCAAAACCATGCCCATATTCCCCTGCCCGTGCTGCTTCAATTGTTGCATTAAGAGCAAGCAAATTGGTCTTCTGTGCTATGCCGGTGATCACATCCACAATTGTTCCGATTTTTTGTACCTGCTCGCTGAAAGAGACAAACATTGCTCCATTCTCTTCTATCTGAGTGAGCACCTTTTTCAGATTGGCCAAGGCTGTCACCGTCATCTCCTCGCCATGGCGGGCTGACAAAGTGGTTTCTTCTGCTGATAAAGAGAGTCCATTTGCCGAACTGGCAACCAGATCAATTTGCCCGGCCATCTCCCGGATAACTTTGGAGGCACGCTCAACCATTTCAGCCTGAGTTTCCGCCCCCCGACTGATCTGTTCAACTGACCCTGCCACCTCGTGAGCAGTCGCGGTCATCTCTTCTGCTGTTGTTGCCTGAGAAAGTGATAACTCATTAACATTGAGGGAGCTGGTACGAATCTGCCCGACCAAATTACGTAAACTATTGACCACCAGATTCAAAGAATTGGAAAGATCCTCTGTTTCGTCAGAAAACAGCCCCTTGCGTAAGCGAACATTACGACTCAGATCACCATCACTTAACCGCTCAGCCCCTTGAGTTAAAATCCTGAAATTTGCCGTAAATACCTTGGAAAATATCCAGCCAAAAATCAGACCAACCAGCAAAGCACCAATAATGGTAATCCACTGATGTGTCCATGCCGGAATCTGTAGCTGCGGAACTAACAGGTTCAGCAGGACAACAGAGGCAACAACGAAGATAAATCCAACAACAAATTTGTAACTGATCTCAACACGCATTTTCTTCTCCTTCCACTCAACCCTTCTCCATAAGGGAAAAGCTGGCCAACGGCCGGATGAGGGGGAAATATTCAAATATAATAGAAATTTTATTCTGTCTGGTTAATCTCATTTACCATCACCCGCCGATAAATTCTCTCCGCAGGATCAATACACACAAACAGTTCACGGCAGGCCGAGGTCAGCGTTTCTGCTCTACCCAGAACCAGATAGCCGCCTGGCAGCAATGCTGTTGCCAGAGTTTCGATAATTTGTTGCTGCTGTGCACGGGAAAAATAAATCAACAGATTCCGGCACAGAATTAAATTGGCTCGGTAGAATGGTCGTTCAGCCAGAATATCATGACGAAAAAATTGAACTCGCTCACGAATCTCCTCAAGCAACTGGTATTGCTGACCGGTTTCGACAAAATATTCTGCAAGCATTTCAGCTGAAACATTCTGAACCCGCTCCGCAGGGAAAAGTCCCCGTTTAGCTCGGGTTAAAGCTTCCGGGCTCAGATCAGTTCCAACAATCGACAGTAAATCCTCTGCTTGCTGGTGTTTCTGACAGAGTAGCGCAATCGAATAGGGCTCCTCACCATTGGCACAACCAACACTCCAGATTCTCAATTTGTGTTTATGCCGACGTGAATTTTCCAGAAGTTCCGGTAATACTTGTTTTTGCAATACCTGAAAAACACTGCCATTACGAAAAAACTGCGAGACATGAATACTCAGTGTCGCCATGAGTTGTTCCTGTTCGCGACGGTTTTCCTTCAGCAGCTCAATATAGGCCTCAGGCTCATTGGAACCAACCGTCCTGATCCGTGCCGCAAGGCGCCGTTTAATACAGAGAACTTTATACCCTTCCAAATGAAAATTCTGCTGCTGCCGTAATATTTCAGCGATCTGATCATAGACCGCATCATCAAGGTCTGCGCCAACAAAGGGAGACTGGTTCTGCGACCTTTGTTCCTCAATAACCTCATGCTCCTGATAGCGGAGAGAAGCCGTTGCCGCTGCTGGGTTGTCACTATCAAGTAAAATGGTCAAAACCACCCCGCTGACAGTGATAGAGTTCCCCACTCTTTTGACGAACCCGCAGCCCCGGTTCCAGGCTGATTATCCCAATCTGCCTGACCGCAGACTCCAGCTCAATTTGACTATCAAGATCTTTCAAGGGGGAAGTAAAAACCAGCTCATAATCTTCACCGCCAGCAAGTGCCAGATCAATCAGGGAAAAGTTCTCACTCAAGGCGCTTTGAAACGGCTCCGAAAGGGGGATTTTAGCCAGATCAAGTTCGGCTCCCACCCCTGAAGCGGTCAAAATATGATTCAGATCCGCCAACAATCCATCAGAAACATCAAGCATTGCCGTTGCTAGCTGTCGCTTCGATAGTTCCCGTCCCAAGGCAACCTGGGGGGTTGGAGTATGAAAGCGTCCCGCCAGATAGGGATCCGGTTGTTGCCCCTCTTTCAGGAGCTGAAGGGCCAGAGCACTATCACCTAAAGAACCGGAAACATAGATGGCATCTCCATAACTAGCTCCCTCGCGGCAGATCGCTTCGGTTGTAGCAACCGTTCCCTGAACAGTCACCGAAATCAGCAATGGCCCGGGGGAACTACAGGTATCACCACCCGCCAGAACTGCGCCATGGATCTCAACCTCTGCCAGGAATCCTGAAATAAACTCTTCTACCTCCGCATCGCTCATTTCGTTGGGTCGACCAATAGCTAAAAACAATGATTGCGGAGTTCCCCCCATAGCGGCAATATCACTGATATTGACTGCTGCAGCCTTACGTCCCAGATCGAACCAACTGCTCCAGTCCCGCCGGAAATGAACTCCCTCAATAAATAAATCGGTGCTGGTTAACAGATCTTGCCCCTCCTGCTGGGGCTGGATAGAACAATCATCACCGATTCCCATGGTGAGGTGGGAAGAGCAACCCGCCTGCCGTTGAATCCAACGGATCAATTCAAACTCTTTCAAACCAGCTTTTTTATGAACCACCATATTTTTTACCTAATATTAATTTTTATACGCTAATTATTATTTTTCTTTCACTTTATGTCAAGTAAAGCCTGACAATAAACAAAAAAAAGAGTGCTCAGCAGCTGCCAAGCACTCTTTTTTATTATTTTCAGGCAATAAAAATATTACAATTAAGCCTTTGGTCCTGCCTGAGTATAATCAAAATCATCATTATCGGTGATGTATTTCTTAAAGTTATTCACAAACATTCCAGCCAGCTTGTTGGCGGTCTGATCAAAACTCTCCTTATCAGGCCACGCATTACGCGGATTCAATAACTCGCTATCAACCCCAGCCAGTTCCTTTGGAATATTTAGCTTAAAGAAACGAGTTTGCTCAAACTCGCAATTTTTGATACTTCCATCGAGGATTGCATTGACACAGGCACGGGTTGCTTTGATGCTCATCCGCTGACCCACACCGTAACCACCACCAGCCCATCCAGTGTTCACCAGGTAGGCATTAACATTGTACTTATCCATTTTTTCACCCAGCAGTTTGGCATAGGCGGTTGGATGAAGCGGCAAAAAGGCCTCACCAAAGCAAGCAGAAAAAGCCGCCACTGGCTCGGTAATGCCCCGCTCTGTTCCGGCAACCTTGGCCGTGTAACCAGAGAGAAAGTAGTACATCGCCTGCTCTTTGCTTAATTTGGAAACCGGGGGCAACACCCCAAAGGCATCACAGGTGAGAAAGATTATATTTTCCGGATGACCTGCCATCAGGGTTGGCTCGTGGTTATCGATATGGTCAATCGGGTAAGAAACCCGGGTATTTTCGGTTTTGGAATTATCGGTGTAATCGATGATCCCATCTTCGTTGTAGACCACGTTTTCCAGCAGGGCATCACGTCTGATGGCATTGAAGATCTCTGGCTCACTTTCAGCAGAGAGATCAATACATTTTGCATAGCAGCCACCTTCAAAGTTGAAGATCCCATCCTCGTCCCAACCGTGCTCATCATCCCCGATCAGCTTACGTTTAGCATCGGTCGATAATGTGGTTTTCCCGGTTCCGGAAAGACCAAAGAACAGGCAGACATCGCCATCCTTACCAACATTGGCACTGCAATGCATGGAAAGAATTTTTTTCAGTGGCATCCAGTAATTCATCATGGTGAAGATCCCTTTTTTCATCTCTCCGCCGTACCAGGAACCACCGATAATCGCAATATTCT
>JAGLDI010000164.1 GCA_023145655.1 Desulfuromusa sp.
TAATTTCTCATCAGTGTGTCTCCTCTAGGATTAACAGCCCCGGACACTACCCCGGAACAAGGGTGTTATCTGAAACCCCAACGGCTTCAGACGAAACACTAGCTTTTATCACAGACGGGCAATCGGTTCAAGGCTTTTCGGAGGAAGCTTGATCGTTATGTGGAGGGATGTCCCCGACACGCAGCAGAACCAGTCGCGTCAACACTGGTCCAATGAGTTCAAAAAATACTGTTGATCCGAGAATGACGGGTAAAAGGATGTCTTTCATCTCTGGGAATCGCTGACTGGCCAGCAGCACCATCCCGATGGCGACGCCTGCCTGTGGCAGCAATGCGATCCCCATCCAGCGGCTCATCTGCAGATTGGTATTCCCTATTTTCCCCCCGACCCAACTACCCAGCACCCGCCCAATAACCCTGAGAGCAATATACCCAAGGCCCAGGAGTCCCACCTGCCCTATAGTTTCTATCTGCAGCGCCGACCCTGCTAGGAGAAAAAAGAGGATAAGAAATGGCCACTCGACCCCTTCAATCGCATGAAAAGGACGATCATGGTGTTTAGCAAAGTTAGCGACGACGGCTCCAAGGACCATAGCTGCCAGGAGGTATGAAACCTCTAACCAGACCGCCAGCCCGGCACAAAACAAGACAACGCCAAGAGCCTCAGCCTGGGTGGCTTCCCCCGGGAGAATCCGCCCGGTGAGGTAGGCCATTGGTATCCCAAGAATCAGCCCAAGCAGGGCAGCTCCACCAATCTCCCAAGCTCCGCTAGCAAGGATTTGTAACGCTCCGCTTTGCCCTCCTGCGGTCTGAACAACCGCCAATAGCAGACTGAACAGAAACAAACCCCAAGCGTCGTCAATAGCAACAATCCCGAGAAGAGCATCGGTAAAATTTCCTGCAGCACGAGATTCACGTACGACATCAACTGTTGCAGCCGGTGCCGTCGCAGTTGAAATCCCTGCGAGCAGTAAGGCAATTTCAAAAGGGACCCCGAAGGCAAAAAGAGCTGAAAAAACCAAAACTGCTGTCGTCAAAACGACCCCGACTGACATACCGAAAACCGGGCGACTCAGCTTGCGAAATGCAGTTCCGGTCATTTTTTGCCCGAGCAGAAAGCCGATCATTGCTAGAGCGATATTGGTGAGAATAGGAAAACAGCGATCGGTAAAGGGGGGCAACCAATCAAGAACTGAGGGACCGATCACAAAGCCGGATAATAACAACAGAGTCACACGCGGTAAAGGAGTATGCCGCCCGACCAGATCAGCGATCAGCCCAAGGAGAAATAGTCCGCCAAAGGTCATCAGAATCTGAGCGGCAACATGATTTTCCATGAGTGTTAAACTCCTGATATTTCCAGAGGAGAAAACCCGGAATTTTTAAAAATCAGATTAACACTTCTAAGTATACCTCAGCCATCCTCATACTTCAGCAGGTCAATGACAATAAAAAGAATCGGGATGACATTGGCAACGGCGGCAACCATCACGAAACCCTGAACTGCTATAATATTTCCCGCGGCAAAAGAACATATATGGCGGCTGGAAACAGATGGAGATCGGCAATAAAGCTCGTCGCCAGGATTTCAGTACTCAAAATTCCTCACCTCCCCAGAGGCAGGTCAAACGTTAAAACGGAAGTGCATCACATCGCCGTCAACAACCCGATATCCTTTCCCTTCAAGTCGGAGCAGCCCTTTTTCTTTAGCTCCAGCTTCACCACATGAGTTAACGTAGTCAGAGTAAGCTGTCACTTCGGCACGGATAAAACCTTT
>JAGLDI010000165.1 GCA_023145655.1 Desulfuromusa sp.
TGGATGATGAATCAATTATCGTTGAGCTTGCTGGATTGTTGTTGAAAAATCGAGGATTTGAGGTGCTTTCTGCATTTAATGGTGAGCAATGTTTGCAGATGGTTGCGGAGCATCAACCCGCTGTTGTCTTGCTGGATTATATGATGCCGGTAATAAATGGCCTAGAGGCTCTTAAGAAAATTCGAAATCAGCACCCCGATACTTCAGTGGTGATGTTTACCGGCAAGGGCAATGAAGAAGTCGCTGTGGAAATGATGAAAGCTGGTGCTGCTGATTATTTGCGCAAACCATTGACCGATAGTAGTTTGCCTGAACGGATTGATGCCGTTTTATCTGTCAGGCAAGTTGAGATTGAAAACCGTGAACTACTGAAAGAGCGCGAATTGTTACAGGGGGAAATCAAGCAGTGGAACTCCAAACTTGAGCAGCGGGTACACAAAAAAGGCTCTGAATTGGCACAGGCCCACAAAGAGATAGTCCAATCCGAAAGGTTGGCTGCTCTTGGACATATTTCGGCAGGGATGGTTCATGAAATCAGGAATCCTTTGAATTCAATCAATCTGTTTGCACAGCTCCTTCTTTCAGCTGATGATCTGGATGAAGAAAATCAAAGTTATGTTTATAAAATCACTCAAGAGGTTGAGCGGATTGACGAGATTTTGATGCAGATGCTGGCATCTAGTTCTGATGACAAGAATAAATTGCAGCGGGTTGATCTTGTGAAAGTTATTGATAAAGTCCTTGACGATTATCAAGTTAGGATCAGTAGCCAAAAGGTAAATCTAGCGCTTGATCTAGATCGTCAGGTTCCTTTGATTCTGGTGGATTCTCTTGAAATAGAGCAGGTTTTTTCCAATTTGATAGGCAATGCTTTGTATGAGATGGAGAATGGTGGAATTCTGTCAATTTCTTTGCAGACTGATGCAGAAAAACTGACAGTGACGGTTGCTGATACGGGCAAAGGAATTGTGCCAGCAGTTATCTCCCGAATCTTCGATCCATTTTTTACAACAAAAGAGAAGGGTACCGGTTTTGGTTTGTCTGTTGTTTTGCGAATTGTGAAAAGTTGTGGTGGTTATATCCATGTCGACAGTTCTCCTGGTACCGGCGCTTGTTTTACTATTGAGTTGCCATTGCTCCCTGATTCGGTTCATTAATTATGGCTTTAAGATTACGTGAAATAGCTCTCCGTCTCGATGAGGGCGAAGATTCTCTTCCCCATAAAATTGCGACAATTCTCGAATTTGATGTACAAAATATCAAGATTTGGAAAATTGTGCGCAAGGGGATAGATGCCCGCCGTAAGCCTGACGTATTACGTGTTTATACGGTTGAATTCAGCTGTTTTGACGAGAGTGACATCCTCCAGAAAATCAATCATATCGATACGCTGGTTGAAGTCGTGGGGGCTCCCTCATTCCAATCTTACTCTCTCAAATTGCAACCGAAAGTCCTGGTAGTTGGGATGGGGCCGGCTGGACTTTTCAGTGCATTATCTCTTGTCGAAGCGGGCGCACAGGTTTGTTTGATTGAACGTGGTCGGCCAGTTGCTGAACGGTTGCAGGACGTGAATAATTTCTGGTCTGGTGGGAAATTCGATCCTGAGAGTAATATTCAGTTTGGCGAAGGTGGGGCAGGAACCTTTTCGGACGGCAAATTGACCAGTCGTTTGAATCATCCCGCCATGAGTTATGTTCTTGAACGTCTGGTTGAGTTTGGAGCGCCTAAAGAAATTCTCTGGCAGGCAAAGCCGCATATTGGTTCTGATCGTTTGCGCTCTGTTTTGATTCAGTTTCGAGAACGGCTTCTCTCTCTTGGGGTTGAAATTAAGTTTTCCAGTTGCCTGACCGGGATTGAAACGAAAAACGGTTGCATCAGTGCTGGGATCATTAATGATCGTGAGTCGATTGAGTGTGATCAACTGGTACTCGCTCTCGGGCACAGTGCTCGCGATACCTATCAATTGCTGGCCGAGAAAAAAGTTAGGCTGGAACAAAAACCCTTTGCTGTTGG
>JAGLDI010000166.1 GCA_023145655.1 Desulfuromusa sp.
TGCAAATCCGTTTGTTTGACCCAATTTTTAGCTCCTTTTTGCCCCATAGCTATGGCTATGAGCCTGTAAACGAGCCAAAAATTGCCCTCAAACCCCCGAATTTTCGCTTCAGTCCGTATAGTCCGACAACCCCCTAGTTTTGAGATAAATTTTTCCGATAATGATTGATTAAACTATTTGTCGAACCATCATGACAGGTCACCGGAGAATTCTGCTGCAATTCCGGAAGGATTTTTTTTGCCAGCTGCTTTCCCAGTTCCACCCCCCATTGGTCGAAAGGATTGATATTCCAGATCGCCCCTTGAGTGAAAATTTTATGTTCGTAAAAAGCAATCAGGGTGCCTAAAGTCTGCGGCGTCAGTTTCTTATATAAAAAGGAACTGCTGGGCCGGTTACCCGGAAAAACCTTATGTGGCAACAGTTGTTGAATCCGCTCTGGACTCATCCCTTCAGCTTGTAATTCGGCACGTGCCTCTTCCGCAGTTTTCCCTTGCATAAGGGCTTCGGGTTGAGCAAAAAAATTGGACAGAAGGATTTCTTGATGAGCCCCCATGGGGTTCTGGCTCTCAATTGCGGCAAGAAAATCACAGGGAACCAGTTTGGTTCCTTGGTGGAGCAGTTGATAAAAAGCGTGTTGACCGTTGGTTCCCGGCTCCCCCCAGACAATCGGACCCGTAGAGTAATTGACCTGCTTGCCGGAAATTGTTACCCCCTTGCCGCTACTTTCCATATCCCCCTGCTGAAAATAGGCGGGAAAGCGATGCAGATACTGATCGTAAGGGAGAATCACATGGGTGTCGGCAGTAAAGAAATTATTGTACCAGATACCAAGCAACCCCATGACCACCGGAATATTTTTCTCCAACGGAGTTGTTCTGAAATGTTCATCGACCTGATGCGCACCGGTCAACAGCTTTAAAAAGTTCTCCATCCCGAGGTAGATGGCAATTGACAAACCCACCGCCGACCAGAGTGAATATCTTCCCCCCACCCAGTCCCAGAATTCAAACATATTGTCAGGGTTAATTCCAAACTGACTGACCAATTCACGATTGGTTGATATGGCAACAAAATGTTGTGCAACTGCCGTTTCAGTGTTGATTTGGTTTAATAGCCACTGCTTTGCAGAGTTGGCGTTGGTCATGGTTTCCTGGGTGGTAAAGGTCTTTGAAACGATCAGGAAAAGGGTGGTTTCAGGCTGCAGGTGGCGCAATGTTTCGGTCAGATGGGTTGCATCAACATTTGAGACATAGTGGACCTTCAGCCTTTCATGGCCGTAGGGTTTCAGAGCTTCCGTCACCATCAATGGCCCAAGGTCGGAACCCCCAATACCGATATTGACAATATCGGTGATCGGTTGTCCGGTTGCTCCCAGCCACTCCCCATCACGCACCTGTTGACAGAAAACCGCCATTTTCTGCAACACCGCATTGATCTGCGGCATGACATCCTCACCATCAACCAGAATGGGACGGTTACTGCGGTTGCGTAGAGCGGTATGCAGTGCCGGACGTTGCTCGGTGGCGTTGATTTTCTCACCGGAAAACATGCCATTGATTTTTTCTTCTAACCCGCACTGTGTCGCCAGTTCAATCAGCAGATTCAGTGTAGTTGTGGTGATCCGGTGTTTGGAGTAATCAAAGAGAAGCTCCCCGAAGGTCAGGGAAAATTTTGTGAACCGCTCCTGATCTTCAGCAAATAACTGACGCAGATGGATGGCTTCAATATCCTGATAATGAGTTTGAAGCTTTTTCCAGGCGGGCTGCTGAATTAAATCAGGCATGAGAGCTCCCTCTATTTTTTTGCTGCCATAATGGCATCATATGACCCATTGATCTCTGCCAATTGATCATTGGCAAATTTGATAAATTCCGGAGGCAACCCTTTCCCTTCAATTTTATCAGGGTGGAACTCGGTGGCTTTCTGCCGATAGGCTTTTTTTATCTCTGCAGCTGTTGCATCACTACTGATCCCCAAGTTTTCATAATGTTTACTCAGACTGACACTGGATGAGTGGAGACCGACATAGCGGCTACGTAAGGACTGATAGATACTCTCAGGAATACGGAAAGCTGTTTTCGCTTCGAGAAGCATCGTCTCTTCCTGGGGATGCAGTTCCCCATCGGCCATAGCGACTTCAAAGAGGAAGCTCATCATAAAATTACAGAGCTGCTGATCCTGCGAAAACATTTCACCAAATTGCCGGGCATAATCAGCAAAAGATTCGGGGCGATCTTTGGCCTGAGTAAAAACATTATTAGCATAAGCACGGGTCTGAGCATCCAGTCCGAGGGCTTCCCTGGAGATTTTTTCGATTGCTGCAATTTCATCGGGGCAGACCCGACCGTCAGCCTTAGCCAACTTGCCAACCATGGAGAAAGCTGCGGTAAAAAATATTGCCTGACGTTGTTGGGACTGATTAAAACCGCCAACTCTGCGTGGTAACTTTTGTGAATTTCCCATACCGGCCCCGATGGCTGCCCCCATAACAGCACCAAATGGTCCAGCAATCATCGCACCCAATCCCCCGCCAATAACACCTGACAACCAACCCATAATCATTATCCTTTTCAGCAAAAAATGGTAAATTCGTGGTAGAATCAAACAATTCAGATATAATGAGCGATGTTTATTATCGCTGCAAGAACTTTATCACTTGGCATTTAAATATCCTGCGGCCAAATATTATTGTACCAAGGAGTTCTATTGTGAAAGTCTCTTTTATCCGCCGATTATGGGTGATGCTATGCTCTGCTATGATCCGTTTTTACGCGAGTTCTCTGAATCACTTTCTGGTCATTGGTGAGAAAAATATCCCTGCTCACGGGGGAGTCCTTCTCGCAGCAAATCATATTTCTGCTTATGATACGATGTTTATACCCGTTACAGTTCTTAAAGAACATCCCTGGCAAATGGTCTGGGCGCCAGCTAAAGAGGAGTTGTTCCGTAACCTGATCCTCGGTGCCCTGTTTCGATCATGGGGGGGCTTTCCGGTTAAGCGGGGCCGGGATATTCGTGCCGGAAAGCAGTTGGGACATTTGCTCCAGACAGAAAAGGTGATGCTGTTTCCGGAAGGGACCCGACATCCAGATGGAACCCTTGGTCAAGGCAACCGCGGGGTCGGGAAACTGATTTATGAACACCAACCGGTAGTTATTCCAACCGCATTGTCGGGAATCAACCACTGGAAATTTCTAAAACTAGGGCAGCACGGGAGTATTCACTTTGGCAAACCCGTTAATTTCTCTGACCTGCTGAAACTGGAGGACAAGAAAGAGACCCACCTGCTGATTGTTGAGCGTCTCATGGCCGCCATTGCAGCTGAACTGATATCTGCACAAGCTGACACAAAGACCACAGAAAAAGGTAGTGCCCGGACAAAAACTGATTAACGATTCAATTTCTGTCGCCACGATTAGTGCTCTGACATGCATAAACTGTCGCATCTTGCTTGTTGTTCTGCGCATGGCAGAACACTGGAAAGCTGAAATGGAAAGACTTCACGCTCTGTTAAAACAAATTGAAGGTCGTGGCTACAAAGCCTACAAACAGCTGCGCGGTGTTTATAATTTTAAGACCTTTCAACTCACCATCGACCACGTACAAGGGGACCCTTTTGCCCTGCCATCGCGAATCAGTATTCAACTTTCAGCAGAGCAACATGGTATCCCGACTGAATTCTGGAGTAACCGGATTCGCCAGACCGCTGTGGAAGATTTTCTTGGACGAGCTGTTCATGCCGCGATTAAAAAAAACGTCAAAGGAAGCCGTGGAACCGGACACAGCGGGAACATGGAGATTGCCATTAATGGGCAACAGATCCTCCGCCGCAACGCGATCCTGATTGGCTCCAATTCCCTAGAAGCACGACTGCTATTTGCACTCCCCGGGTCGGGGCGTTCAATTTTAGCGCAAGAAGCAGCCGTGATGTTTTTTACCGAACTGCCACAAGTTGTCGAAGCCGGTCTGATCTGGGGAGAGAGATCTTTGACCAAAATGCTCGGACACATCGAACAGGCTGACGATCAAAACGCATTACGCAATCAGCTTGAACAACTTGGGGCTGTTGCTTTTATTGCTGAAGGTTCACTGCTCCCGCGGCGCAGTGGAATTAATGATCAGCCCCTGCCTGATGGGATAAAATTCAGATCTCCCCCGGAATTAAACTATGAAGTGACCTTGCCACATCGGGGAAACCTTTCAGGGATGGTCATCCCAAAGGGGATCACCCTGATCGTCGGTGGTGGTTTCCACGGAAAATCGACCCTGCTGCAAGCTCTGGAACGGGGGATTTATAATCATATTCCCGGAGATGGCAGAGAACTGGTTGCCACCACGGCAACGGCGGTTAAAATCCGGGCCGAAGATCATCGCAGTATCAATCGGGTAGATATCAGCCCCTTCATCTCAACCCTACCGGGGAACCGTCCGACCAACTGTTTCTCAACTGACAATGCCAGCGGTAGCACCTCCCAAGCAGCAAATATCATTGAAGCCCTAGAGTCTCATTGTCAATGTCTGCTGATCGATGAGGACACATCAGCAAGTAACTTTATGATCCGTGACCAACGGATGCGACAACTCATACCGGACTCGCAGGAACCAATTACCCCACTCCTGTACCGGGTCCGTGAACTTTATGAGAAAGATAACGTCTCCAGCATTATTGTGACCGGGGGCTCCGGTGATTTTCTTGCGGTGGCGGACCAGGTGATTATGATGGATAATTACCAACCCTTTGACATAACCAGAAAAGCTCACAGCCTGGCAGGTAAAAATCCTCCAGAGAAAAAGGGCAGGGTTCCTTTTTCAGGAAAACAGCAACGCCAAGTCAACTTGGCACTCCATCCTCTCCCCCAGCAGCGTGAAGCAAAAATTCAGGTTCGAGAGCAACACCTGCTGGAATATGGGCGACAGAGAATAGATCTTTCCTCCGTTGAACAACTTCTTGAGAGTGGGCAGACGGAAGCAATCGGCCGCCTGTTAGCTTGGAGCTATCAACATGATCCGCAACAAGAGTCGGGATTAATAGTCTCTCTGCAGCAGGCACTACTCCAGGTTGAACAGCGGGGTTTGGATATTCTGCTGCCGTGGAAAGCAGGCCACTTGGCCATGCCAAGGCTCTATGAACTGCTGGCAGCGGCAAATCGGTTGCGTAGAAAATAATAAAATTTATCTTAATCCATAGATCCTAGTTGAATCTATGCTTGTTCCAACCGCATGAAACTGTTAAACAAGACAGCGGTTATTACAGATATTTTTAATGACAGATTATTTCTATGCAAATAGTTCCTAAAATTCTCAGACTTCTCGACCGAACCGGCTTTCGACTGCTGATTCTGGCCATTCCGGTCGGTATGGTTGCTGGCGGCGGAGCCCTGGCTTTCTACTTTGCCACCAATAGTGTTGAACATTTAATGCTTGGGAATCTGGGTAGTTTTCACCCCCCCCTGGAAGGAACTCCAGAAAGTTCCTTTACCCATTTTATCGACACCCTTTCCGTCCCCCATCGCTGGTTCCTGTTTCTGTTACCAGCACTTGGCGGGTTAATTTCCGGTTGGCTGGTTTATACCTTCGCCCCGGAAGCTGAAGGGCATGGGACAGATGGGGCAATTGAAGCTTTTCACCGTAAAGGTGGCGTTATCCGCGGACGGGTTCCGATTATCAAAACTATCGCTTCGGTTGTCACTATCGGCACCGGGGGTTCGGCGGGTC
The DNA here is from genome assembly GCA_023145655.1 of Desulfuromusa sp. Taxonomy (GTDB): domain Bacteria; phylum Desulfobacterota; class Desulfuromonadia; order Desulfuromonadales; family Geopsychrobacteraceae; genus Desulfuromusa. Next base: position 5,716 of record JAGLDI010000166.1, read on the forward strand.
GTGAGGGACCAATTGCCCAGATTGGAGCTGGTTTCGGCTCCTTTGTTGCGACCAAACTGGGACTCTCTGCCAAAGACCGCCGCCTGCTATTGATGGCCGGGATGGCGGGCGGCATTGGTGCCACATTCCGCTCCCCCCTCGGCGGTGCCCTGTTTGCTGCCGAGGTTCTTTATCGCGATCCCGACTTTGAACACGAAGGGTTAATTCCCTGTATTATCTCATCAATCATCGCCTATTCCCTGTTTGGAGCCGTCACCGGTTGGAAACCACTCCTCGACACCCCCCTGTTCCGCTTTGAGCAACCATTAGAACTGCTGCTCTATCTTGCCCTGGGAATAGTCTGTGCCCTGTTTGGTGTTGTCTATGTCAAATTCTTTTACGGAATGCGCGATGCTTTTAGAAAATTGCCCATACCAACCTGGCTTAAACCCGCCTTGGGTGGACTGCTCCTGGGAATTCTGGCGATGTTCATCCCACAGGTTCTCGGTTCCGGGTATGGCTGGGTTCAAGCCGCACTCTACGGCCAGATGGCACTCTGGGTGATGCTGGTGATTGCCCTGGCCAAGGTTGTTGCCACCAGCCTGACCATTTCATCAGGGGGCTCAGGGGGTGTTTTTGCCCCCAGCCTGGTCATTGGAGCGATGCTCGGTGGCACGTTTGGCGCCACCGCAGAAATTCTGTTTCCGATGTTGGTCCAAGATCCACGCGCCTATGTGCTGGTTGGGATGGCAGGGTTCTTTGCCGGAGTTGCTAATGCCCCGATTGCCACCCTGATTATGGTCAGCGAACTGACGGGAAATTATAGCTTGCTTGCACCGTTGATGCTGGTCTGTGTTGTGGCTATGATCGTCATGCGCAACAACAGTATCTATGAGCAACAGGTCGCCTGTCGCTTCGATTCACCGGCCCACCTTGGCGATTTTGTTATTGATATTCTGGAAGGGGTTCGGGTTCGCAGTCTGGCTCGTAGAGGGAAAAAACCAACCTTGATCCCCGAAGGGATGCCGTTGCCAGAAATTCTCGATAGAATTGCTGCAGCAAAAACCACTTATTATCCCGTCGTTAATACTGAGGGAATGATGGTCGGGATTTTTTCGATGACCGATATTCGCCGGATTCTCAATGAAGATATCCCGCCAACCCTGGTGATTGCCGGCGATATCGCTACCCGTAATGTCATTACAGCAACCCCGGAAGATCACCTGACCGATGTCATGAAAAAACTGACCGCCCGCAATCTCGATGAAATCCCAGTGGTTGATACCGAAGTCCCCTCAAAAGTTCTCTATATGATGTCACGTCGTACCCTCCTTGCTCACTACGCTGAACAGATGGAAAAAACCAAACAGGACTATCAGGAATAGGCTGGATATTTCTCAATGAAAAGTTATGATTTTATTGTGATCGGTGGCGGCATTGTCGGCCTGGCGACCGCGCGGCAGATACAGCAACAATTTTCTGGTGCAACAGTGGCCGTTCTGGAAAAAGAGAAGGGGCTGGCAATTCATCAAACTCGACACAACAGTGGAATTATCCATGCCGGTGTCTATTATGCCCCGGGCAGCTTAAAAGCCCGTTTTTGCCGTGAAGGGAACCGGGACACCAAACAGTTCTGCCGTGAACATAACATCCCCTTCCGGGTCACCGGAAAGTTACTTGTGGCGACTGATGAACGGGATGCCGGACGGATGGAGGACCTGCTCGAACGTTGTCGGATCAATGAAATTGAAACAGAGGTTTTTGATCAACAGCAACTCCATAAATTTGAACCCAATGTTGTTGGAGTGGCCGCAACTTGGGTTCCCTCATCCGGGATTGTTGATTTTGAACAAGTTGCAAATAAATTGGCGGAGCAGATCATTGCCAATGGCGGAGAAATTTATACTCACTGCCTGGTTTCTGCACTGAAAGAAACCAGCGGGATTGAAGTCACAACCAGTCTGGGGAATTTTAGCGGAAATTTTCTGGTCAGCTGTGCCGGACTTCATTCTGATCGAGTGATCCGGATGTTGGGACAACAGCCAACCTTTAAAATTCTCCCCTTTCGGGGTGAATATTTCCAGCTCCCCGCAGAAAAAAGTCAGATTGTCACCCATCCAATCTACCCGATCCCTGATCCTGAACTCCCCTTTTTGGGGATCCATTTAACCCCGATGATTGACGGCTCTCTTACCGTTGGCCCCAATGCCACCCTGGCCCTGGCTCGAGAAGGTTATAGCCGCTGGACAATTAATGTCCGTGATCTGGCAGAGATGCTCAGTTATTCTGGTCTTTACCGCCTGGTGATGAAATATCCCCTGCCAACCCTGGTTGAACTGAAAAATTCACTCTATCGTCCCGGCTATCTGAAACAGGTTAACCGTTACTGTCCTCAAGTGACCCTCAATGACTTGCTTCCTTACCCGGCTGGAGTGCGCGCCCAGGCAGTTAAGCCGGATGGAACAACGTTGGATGATTTCCTGTTCGTTGAAACTGAACGCGCCCTGATTGTTGGCAACGCTCCCTCCCCGGCGGCAACCTCAGCGATGCCAATTGCCCGGTATATTTGTGAAAAGGTTGGGAAGTTACTTGATGCTTGATAGAATTGATTTATAGTTTTGCTGCGGATACAGCTCTAAAACTCAGGAGAGATCTTCACGCGTCAAATTGAGGCGCTGCAGATGGCGATAGAGGGTTGCCCGATG
>JAGLDI010000167.1 GCA_023145655.1 Desulfuromusa sp.
GAATAGGGGATAACGGCGGGAAGATTCTCGCGTGGAGTCTCTACAGATAAAGAGCTGACTGCCCCTGAAAACTGCTGCCGTTCATGAATCCATTCAGAAAAAGCTCGCGCACCAACGGCCTCTGTCTCCGATTCTACCACCACCCGTTCAATAACATTTTTCAACTCACGGATATTTCCCGGCCAGAGATAAGATTGCAGCAAGCGAACGGCCTCATTGGTTAACTGCTTGATCCCTTTCCCATACTTGGAATTAAACTCCTGCAGAAATATCTCTGCCAGCAGGGGGATATCTTCCAGTCGCTCCCGCAGGGGGGGAAGATGAATCCGCAAAACCGCCAGACGGTGATAAAGATCAGCCCGAAACTTCTTTTCTGCAACTGCCTGTTCCAGAAAGATATTGGTTGCACCGATAAAACGGACATCAACCTGCCGACTCTTTTCACTTCCAACCCGCTGTATCTGACCATCTTCTAAAACCCGTAACAATTTAACTTGGGTATGCATTGGCATATCACCAATCTCATCCAGAAACAGGGTGCCACCATTAACCCGCTCAAAGTAACCATGGTGTTCCCGCAACGCACCGGTAAAAGCCCCCCGCTCATGGCCAAAGAGCTCCGACTCAAGTAATTGCTCACTGATAGCGGTACAGTTCAGGGCCGCAAACGGTTTTTTGTGCCGTGGACTCTCTTCATGCAGCGCCTGGGCAACCAGTTCTTTCCCCGCACCGGTTTCACCGGTGATAACAACTGATGCATCGGAGGCAGCATAAAGGCGAATTTTTCGAAATACTTCGTGCATAGCAGGGCTGTTTCCCACCATATTACGAAAACTATTCTCCTGCCTGCTGGTAACCGATCCATCCCGCAAACTGATCCGCACCAATTGCCCAAGATAGTCTTCCGTCAATCCGGAAAATTGGATGTCGGCAAGAAATTCTGCGTGGTCCGGCAAAAGCTGCAAATTAACCGCAGTTAAATCCTGTCCATGCTGTAAAACTTCGTTGGCTAAGGAAATTATATCTGGGACCGCCTCAGGGAAAAGGACCGCCGGAGAGCGCCCCCGAGCATGGTCAGAATTAATCCTCAACCACAGAGCCAGGCGGTCTGAAAGACTTTGAACCTGCCACTCTCCATGGCCCCAGAGAACCAGAACAAGATCGGGAGAGACCGCGGGAAGATATACAGAGGTATCCAAAGGTTGGTTCATAATAGATTAGCGCCGCAAGGTTTCTAGATAGTCCTCAAGAGCTTGCTGTCCCGTCTCAAAGCGGATAAACCGCACCCCCATTCCGGCTTCACTTACCAGGCGGATCAAGTTGGGTGGAACTTTCTTTGCCCACTGAACTCGACCGTGAACCCTCACCGGTTGCTCATCCGGCAAGTTGATTTCAACTATCAATTTTGTGCCGGGGATTTCAGGCTGGCCGGTAATAATGTGCAACCCAACAATAGAGAGATCGCCAGTAAAAGCAACTCGTTTAGGGGAATCAACACCAAAACGGATCTTGAGCCGTTTTTTCTTCCGCTCCTGATTACGTGTCACTACCATATTTTCTTCCCCATAAGAAAAGAGCCAGCCAAAAACTGAAGTCACTTAGCATTATCGTTAATTTACAGCCAACTTCCGATTATCCTGAAATATAGCAAAAATATTAAAAAACTGTCGAGAAAGTGTCTCCGATGAGATGAAATCATCTCAAAATCAACTGAAAATATTATTTTTTTACTTTGAAGAGCAGGACTCCCCCGGACAAGACAACAATAATTCCACCAGACACAGCACCGAATCCATAATATTTATTCTGCTCTGTTGATTTTCTTAACGCCAATGATGCTTTCCCTCCCAGTGACTTGGAAAAATTGACGACACAAGTATTTGGATGGCGCGATTTGTTATACGCAAAAACCCCAGAAATGATTAAAACCGCCCCGAGAACAAGGAAGATAAACCCGAATATTTTTCTGGCTGCCATACTCTATCCATTCTGAGATTTATTAAACCACCGATAACCATATCTTAACAAAAAACCAGAGCACACCAAAATAATAACATCTGTCAATAAAATATCAGGAAAACCGCCATACTGGTTTTTTTTAGAATATGATAGAAAGATAAAATAAAGAGTTAGAGAGCAGAACGGAGAGACCTGTATAGAGCTTGATGATTCACCAGTCACCAAGCAACAGATCATGAGTACACAGGAATTACACAGAGCCTATAGCCTGAAATGATCTACTCCTCTATCGATCCCAATTCAGTTCCTTCAGAAAGAATATCAACATAAGCCTGATACATAAATCTGCGGTTTCTTCTTCCTTGGTTGATTTGACGTACAATGCCTAACTTCTCACAGCTAGCGAGCAGGGTATTGGCCTTGTTGTAGCTGACGCCGACCAATTTGGCTACGTCGTTGGCCATGACCACCGGTTGTTTCATCAGAGAGCGAAGTAGAGTTAGTCCGTGTGAGCCTTCACCGGCGGCGACCAGCCGATCTGAATCTGCACGTTCCAGCGCCTGGATTCTTTTGGTTGTTTCCAGAACCATTTCGGAAACATCACGCACACCTTCCAGGAAGAATCTTGTCCATGCCTCATAATTGCCATCTGTCCGGACCTGGGTCAGGCGGTCGTAATATTCCTGCTGGTGTGCTTTCAGATAGGCGCTCAGGTAGAGCATTGGTTCGTCAAGAATGCCCTTCCATACCAGATAGAGAGTAATCAGCAACCGGCCAACCCGGCCGTTACCATCGTTGAACGGGTGGATGGTTTCAAACTGGTAATGGATCAGTCCACAGCGGATAAGCGGTGGCAAGTCGTCATCCTCATGTAAATAGTGCTCGAAACTGCTCAGGGTCTGCTGCATTTCCTCTGGCGGAGGGGGCACGAATCGGGCGTTGCTCGGGTTTGTGCCCCCGATCCAATTCTGCATGGTTCTGAACTCTCCGGGAGTCAGGTGTGTCGAGCCACCACGAACCTGTTGCATTAAAACGCCATGAATTTCACGAAGCAGGCGTAGCGACATGGGGAAGTCATCTTTTTCAAGACGTTTCAGGCCATGGTGCATCGCTTTGATATAGTTGATGACTTCGCCGACATCGGCTGTGGGTATATGTTCTTCATTGGCACCCAGAATGTCTATCAGGGAGGACTGGGTTCCTTCAATCTGCGAGCTGAGCAGTGCTTCTTTCTGGATGAACATCCCAACCAGAAGATCGGGGCTGGGCAGGACGGTCACAACCACATTCAATGCTCCCAATGCCCGGTCTGCTTCGGATAGAAGCAACTGGAGATCATTTTCCAGACTGAGAGGCGGATCAGGGGGCAGTGGTGTTGGAAAGAAAGCCCGGTATCCTGCTGTGGTGTTTTTGAACGTACCGCTACGTGGCATGTGAACTCCTGTAGTTTGTAACTGAGAGATATAGATGCAACGGTTATGGTTATATCATGGTTTATGAAATATGGGGTTAAAATACTGCGCCATATCTCTTGATTGTGAGATATGGGTGGTGAGTGAGCGGCTATATCTCATAAAGCGTGTTTTCGATTTTGCTGGATGACAATGTTTTCGTGGTAACGACAGTAGTTAACAATTATTTGTCAAGATCTAATTCCAGGACGCCAGAATTAAAGACCTGTGATTTCTGACGCAATCTGATCAGCAAACTAGCTGGCTGCATGCTGTCAATCAACATGATGAAGGGCGTCAGTTCCAGCGTGAAATTGCAAGAAGCACTTCTACTATGTTTGCCCCTGCCCATTCGGACGCCTCAAGAACTGTAAGATGAGCGTTGAACGCTTATCGGTTAAGTGCACTCAATTCTCACCAGAACACTAACCCCTGCTTTAGCCGCGCTTGTTTCTTGCGTTAGACCAGATTGACGAGATTGCATATAGAGTATTTCCTGTCTTTGAGTGATGTGTTTACCAGGCAAGTCGACCTCCTTTCCGTTTCAAGGAGGAGCTTATCTGAAGTAGCACTCAACCGGCCAAGTTAATTGACGCCGACCGGACAGGATAATTGTCGCCTAACACTCTTTCAATCTTTTCTTGTGTTTTTCTCGATGAGGATAAGTAGAGGTATCATAACAAAGGCTAAGAGAACTAACACTGACACGGCAATCGCCCCTAACAAGTAAAGTCTCGATGAAGCAGACTCCATTTTACTTATTTTTGCAATCCTCAGGGAGGCATCAAACAGGTCTTTATATTCATTTGAGGCGTCTATGACGCTAGTTTTCGCTTTTTCACCATTTTCGTTAACGTATTTTTGTGCATCCTCAAGAAAATCCTCAAAACCATCAACGTACTCCTCCCTAAATTCTTCGTCAGTTGATATGATTTTATCAATAAGCCAATCGTAGCCCTCTGGCGTAAAGTTATATTTTTTAACTATGGCATTAACTCTGTCTCCATATTTTTCCTCTACGGAAAGTCCTGCCTCTATGGAGCCATCTCTACTTTGGTTGCCACTAACTATTTCCAGATATGTCGAAAACTTTGGAACTTCAAATGAACTACCACTCACAACCAGACCTACACCTGCTAGCACTGCAACCAATATACATATCCCGATAATCAAAGCAGACAGTGATTTAGCAATTGTAAAAACTTTAAATAGAAAACGATCTATCATACTGGACGACTTCATTATTGTATCGCTTGCATTTTTCGCCCTACCCTTATCTTCACCTTTGAAATTACATTGAAGAGCACCAACTCGAGATTTTACTGCCGACCATGCACTAGAAGTTTCCAATCTTCCGTTGACGTTTTCTGAATTGACGTTTTCTGAATTGACGTTTTCTGAGTTGACGTTTTCTGAGTTGCTTTCA
>JAGLDI010000168.1 GCA_023145655.1 Desulfuromusa sp.
TCTTCAGACCCTGAAAAAAAAGTTTGATCGTTTTCTGAACATGTTGCGGTCGGACTTGGATGAGTTTTGACCAGTTCAGGTGATTTAGTAACGGTCTGATTGTGCGCACCCGAAAAGTTTCTCTCTGGTAGCTTGCCGGAGTGATTTTATTGGTCAAATAATCGTTGGCGGTTTTTATACATTTCTCTCCCCAACCAGTTTTCTCAATTGAGATCTTTTCCCCATCATCATAAATAGGTACCTGTCTGGTGCTGATAACGCCGTTTTTGTCGAGTTCAATCAGCAAGATACAACTGCTACGCTCGAAACGACTCCAGGTCATAATATCACCATTTTCCCAGTAGATATTATTGACGAAAAAGTTTCCCAATGAGTAGGCAATGGTGGTGTCCTGGTAGCATTCCATCCCCTGCAGAACATGCGGATGATGGCCTAGAATTAGGGTTGCTCCCGAATCGGCAAAAGTACGAGCCTGATCAATCTGCCGGGGAGAAGGGAAGCGAAAGCGCTCTTCACCCCAATGGGGAGCGAGGACGATATGATCAATTTCTGTTTTCAGCTGTTCCATCTCTGCACAAATTGTCTCTGTATCTAAATGTGGAACTCCACTTGTCGTCTGATCGGCAAACTGCTGCATGCCAGTCGCTTTATCAACTGCGGCTAGAAATGCGATACTGATGCCGTTAATGGTAAAAATAGCGGGTGTCGCAGCTGCATTGATGTTGTGACCGGCTCCGAACGAAACAATCCCAAGTTTATTCAGCTTCTGTGTCGTTTTATCAAAACCTTCGTCAAACGCGTCAAACGCATGATTATTGCTCAACGTGACCAGGTTGATACCTGCAGTCGTGAGTGATTGCAGCTGTTCATCGGTGGCAAAGACGCGTGGTTCGGAAGATATAGATTCTTTTCCGGGAAGGGTACATTCCAGATTGGCAAAAACAATATCGCAGGAAGAAAATAGCTCAACAATCTCTTCAGAAAGAGCTTCCATCCCGCGTCCGGGAGTTTTCGTACCGTAAGGAGTGGTCAGTAATAGATCCCCGACTGCGGCAAGGCGAATTTTCTGTTTTTTCACCGTCATTAATCAATCCTTGCTGGTGCGGAATTGGTTATCCGAATATTTGATTCGGATTGTATGCGAGGCAGAAACATTGCTATTCCTCAGATCATATAACAGTGCGTTGCAGGTACAAACGCCAAAACTTTAGCACAAGGATTGCCAGCAAAATCCCAACCCAATTGGCCAGCAGATTGCTGAGGTTCATGACACGTGACGCGATAAAAAGCTTTCCCAGTTCGAGTACGGCAGCAAACAGAAAGCAGATTGTGGCTGCGTGCAGGCGGCTCCGTTGTTTTTTGTTTTGACCGCCCCAGTGTAGTGCCAGGATAGTCAGAACCATATAGACGAAGATATGGTTAACCAGCCACCAGTGCCAGGGATGCTGAGAAAAGCCATTAATGATGTTGAATTTCGATGATTTGATGCTGCGCCAGACCTGGGATAGTAGGAGTGTCGGTAAAAATGGTGCTAATGCGTCCGCTGCGATCAAAGCAGCAAAGAGCAGGGTGAAAATATCCAGAGGACTGTGTTGCCAGCGGCGACTAATCCAGTCGCAGGATTTATGCCAGGACCATTGACCGTAACGGGCACCAATGTAGCTGCCAATAAACCCGCTGAGCGAATTCATGACCCAGTCTGTCACGCTGGCTGTTCGCGAAAATGTTGCAGCTTGGGCAGTTTCAACAGCCAGGCTGGTTAACGAACAAAAAACAAAAGCAAAAAAACAGCATTTAAACCACGAGGTCCATTTGTTGTTTAATTGCGCTGCAATCAGAAATCCAAGGGGAATATAAAGGATGAGATTGCTGAGAATATCTGATCCGCTGACGCGAGCGTGGGGGTTGATCGGCCAATGGCTGAGTGCGCGGTTGAGTGCCCACTTGAAATCTGTGGCAAAGTTAAAGTCGTATGGCATCAGACTGGCGTAGACCAGCAGCAGGAAGTAGCTTAGTGTAAGAGAAGCTAAAACAGATTTTTTAATATTTTTGTGATTCATAGCGGTTGACAATGTATCATTAAGTGTTGATAATTTAAACCCATAAAACTACGACTATAAGAGAAGCAATAAATATTCAACAACAATTGTGGAGATTATGTGAAACGTTTAAAGATTATCAATATTGTCGGTGCGCGTCCCAACTTCATGAAAATGGCTCCAATCATCGAAGCTATGAATCACTATCCTGATCAAATCGAACATCTGCTGGTTCATACCGGTCAACATTATGATGAGAAGATGAGCCAATCTTTTTTTGTCGATCTGGGGATGCCGAAACCCAATATCAATCTGGAAGTGGGTTCAGGGTCACACGCTGAACAGACCGCTAAAATCATGGTTGCGTTTGAGCAAGTGTGTCTTCGGGAAAATCCTGATCTGGTGATTGTCGTTGGTGATGTCAATTCAACCATGGCCTGCACCATTACGGCAAAAAAGCTTGGAATCAGGGTGGCGCATGTTGAGGCGGGTCTGCGTTCTCGGGATATGTCAATGCCGGAGGAGATTAATCGCCTCTGCACCGATGTCCTCTGTGACTACCTGTTTACCACCGATCATTTTGCCGATGAAAACCTGGCCGCAGAAGGTGTCCCGTCCGAAAAGGTCTTTTTTGTTGGCAACGTGATGATTGATACGTTGCTGAAACATCGGGCGATGGCAGAAAAATCAGCATTTAGCGAGAAACTCGGGGTGCTGCCCGGCGGTTATGCAACCTTAACCATGCATCGTCCCGGTAATGTTGATGATAAGAAGATTCTGCAGTCGATCCTTGAAGCTCTAAAAGAAATATCGCTCCGGTTGCCGATTATTTTTCCGATTCATCCACGCACCAGAAAAATGGCTGAACAATTTGGATTGTCACATTTCTTCAATTCCGGCGATAAAGTTGAGGGGATCTGGATTACTGAGCCTCTTGGCTACCTGGAGTTTCTCAATTTGAACATGAATGCTAAACTGGTGCTCACTGACAGCGGCGGCTTGCAGGAAGAGACAACGGTTCTGGGTGTCCCCTGTATCACCATGCGTCCCAATACGGAACGACCAATTACTTGTGAGGTTGGTTCCAATATCATGGTTGGTAACGATAAAGATGTTATCCTTCAGGAAGCATTTAAAATCTTCGATGGGGAAGCGCCTGAAGGGGAAATCCCTGAAAAATGGGATGGTAAGGCAGCTGAGCGGATTGTTAAAATTTTGCTGGCGCAGGAGTGAAAAAAAAGGATGCTTTGCGGTGTGCTTTTGACGATATTGTTTTAGACTCCTGTTTTTGACAGGATGAAAATCTGATAAAATCTGATTGAAGGTCAAAATCAGTAAGACTGTTTTTTTTTGGGTGGGGCTTAACATCAGACCTTAACCGCTTTTATCCCGTCAAAAAAAGATTTTAAAGGTTTTTGAACCGGATATGTTGGGCTGGTCAGTAGCACCTGCTTTGTGGAAAAGTAAACCAGGTTAACTGTACTTGTCGCAATAATAGTCGTTAATGGATCCATCTATAAATTTGAAATTTATGATCACAAAATTTACTTCAAAAATAGCCCGCTACCGTGAACTGCTAGTGTTGCACAAACATTTTCGCAACTATTTCCAGGTGGTTCCGGCACTGACCCCCGAGTTGATCAAAGAAGCCCAGATGCTTCGTCATGATGTCTATTGCTGCGAGCTTGGCTGGGAGCCAGTTCAAAATGATGGCCTCGAAAAAGATGAGCATGATGAGCGGGCAATTCATTGCCTCCTAAAGGCGGTGCGTAGTCAACGTTATATTGGCTGTGTCCGATTGGTTTTGCCATCGGGTACTGATCCAGCATGTCTGTTTCCGATTCAGGAGGCCTGTGCCGGAAAACTGGAGGAAGGACATCCAGATTACGAAGCAACTTCTCGCGGAGAGGTTGCCGAAGTTTCACGCTTGGCGATCATATCTGACTATCGCAGACGGAGGCATGAACATGACCGACCGATAGGGATTGCGGAAGAGGATTATAGTTTGCGCGGGAAAAGGCGCTTTCCCTATATCCCCGTAGGTCTCTATATCGGTATGTTGTATTTGGCCTCCTATCACGGAATTAAATCACTCTATATATTAACAGAGCCTCTTTTGGCCGTTCATTTCAGCCGTCTCGGGGGCAACCTTAAACCGGTCGGTGGTGCGATTGAGCATCGAGGTAGAAGAAAGCCTTATCTCTTGGATGTTGAAGAGGTATTAAAGGGGTCGAGTTTATTTCTTCGACCATTACTTAGGACTATCCGGAAAGATGTCTACAGGCAATTAAATGGATAACTTGTGATGTCTTGGTAATTATTTATTAAAGTTTTGTAGCATTACGATGTGGCAGCTGTTATCATGAAATTAACTTATGCTTGAGCCTCTTGCAAAAGTCGTCACCCTCGTGAAAACGGGGATCCAGTTTTTTGATAAACCCAGAAAATCTCTGGATTCCCGCCTGCGCGGGAATGACGGTGACTGGAGGTTAAAGGGTTTTGCAAGAACCTCACTTTAGAAAACAAGTTTGAAGGTGTTTAGCCTATTAGGTTTGAAACCTAACAACCTTCAGTCTAGCAGCCTGTCGGTCTATCAATGAACTGGCTGCTAGACCGCTAACCACCTAATGAAAGGCTCAGCGGTGATATTTGGATACTTAGACAATTCAATGACTAGTGCTATTTGCCGACACCATCGTGGCTACGCAGGATAAGATGAAGAGTAAACATAATCTACCACTTTTAGCTCTAGTGCTCCTCGCCATTATCGGTCTTTATGCCCCCATATTGCAGGGGTTGTATTTTGATTGGCTCAATGATCCCAACTATTCCCATGGATTTCTTGTCCCACTGATATCAGCATATTTTATTTCACAAAAAACAGACGAATTACAGGCTCTTGAGATTCGCCCTGCGAACTCCGGGATAATCTTGATTCTCTTTTCCTTGTTGCTACTGATTGCTGGTGTTGCTACCCAGGTCTATTTTGCCCGACGAACCTCATTGATTTTTCTGCTGGCGGGAATCATCATTTTTCTTTATGGCTGGCGGTGGTTAAAGGGGCTCGCACTGCCGGTTTCGTTTCTCTTTTTTATGATACCGCTACCCTATATCGTTTATGATTCACTTGCCTTCCCGCTGAAACTATTTGTCGCCAAATTTTCAGTTATCACTTTGCAATTGATGGGGGTCGTTGTTCTGCGTGAAGGAAATATTATCATGTTTCCGCAGACGGTCCTGGAAGTTGCTGATGCCTGTAGTGGTTTGCGTTCACTGATGTCGCTTCTGGCTCTGGGAGTTGCTTTGGCGGTTTTTTCACAAAAGCAGAATTCACGGCGGATTGTGCTGATTCTTTTGACCATCCCAATTGCTATTTTTACAAATATGATCCGGGTTATTGGTACCGGTTTTCTGGCTCAGTATTATGGTTCCGCAGCAGCGGAGGGTTTTTTTCATGAATTTGCCGGCATGGGGGTGTTTCTGCTGGCAATGATTCTATTATTTCTCAGCAGTGGTTTCTTACGGAAGGTCTGGCCGTAAATGGTTACGGAGGACAAGGTTTTTATGCAAACAATCAAACCCTGGCGGTTTTTAGTCATTATTGTTTTGCTTGGATTTACGGCATTCTATGTGTACTCACGTGCTGAAGCAGTTGTTCCTGTGCATACACCGTTTAATCAATTTCCGCAGCAGGTCGGTGAATGGAGTATGATCGGGGAGGCACGTTTTGATGAGCGGGTGCTCAAGGTTTTAAAACCAACTGATTATTTGTCACGGACCTACCTCTCTGAGGAGGGGCAGAATTTATCCCTATATGTTGGTTATCACGATGGTGGGATTATGAGTGGGTCGATTCACTCTCCCAGACAGTGTCTGCCTGGAAGTGGTTGGAATCGTTTGTACAGCCAGGTGCGTAAGGTCAAGCTTGGTTCCCGGACAATTCCCTATATCAGTTCCTTCTACCAGAAGGGGTTGGAAAAACAGCTGTTTTTATACTGGTTCCAGGTACGTGATCGTATTCTGACCAACGAATACACGTTAAAACTGGCGATAGCTCAAAATGTACTGCTGTCAAACCGACGTGAGTCTTCTTTTATCCGTATTTCCTTGATGGCTACCGATCGTGAGGAAGAGGCGACCAAGGTGGGAGAGCAGTTTATTCGTGATTTTTATCCATCAATCAGAGCGACTTTACCCGAATAAGTAGATACCTATGGTGCAGGTGGTTTGTGTCAGTTTGTCGCTGGTTCTTGTTTCTGTTCTTGCGGTCTGTCTGTTGAAACAGAAAAGAACTCTGGCTGATATCTTTCTCCTCCTTGGATTGTTTCTCACGGCGACGATAGATCTTTTAGATAGTTTGTCTCTCTATCAGCCTGAGAACCTCTGGTCGCTGCGTTTTTACGGTTATCGACTGGAGACCATGCTTCCCCTCTCCTGGTTATTTTTCAGTCTGTTTTATTGCCGCTCACAGCAGTTGCGAAATCTCACCATCTTTACGCGAGTTGTGCTGCTATCAGCTGTTCTTTTCACCAGTATCACCTTTTGGATTCCCCTCGAGAAACTCTATTTTTCACCCGATTTTGCCGAAGACAAACTCCTTTTTCTCGG
>JAGLDI010000169.1 GCA_023145655.1 Desulfuromusa sp.
AAAAATATGCAATTGAAACCTTTGACGATGAGATAAGAGTTGACGAGCTATGCAAGGTTTTACTTCAACAATATCATCAATTCCTGCTGAAAAATAAAGATATCTCTCCATTACAAGCAGGATCCCATGCAAGTGGTGCTGATTATTTCTTGCGCGATTTCATGATAGATAATCGTCGCAAAAATATCACCGAGATATCCCCTGAATTAATTCATGGCTTTGCTGGAAATTGGTATATTATCAATACCCTTGAGCCAAACATGGAAGAACTAAAAAGCATATTGCTCGGCATTGATTTTTTCTACCTTTTCTGTGCTGAGAAAAAAATGCTCGACCCGACGCTTGTTGAAAAAATCCACCAAGCCTGCTCCTGGATCGATTATTACCGGGAACGGATTGAAAGCTTCCATGATATCAGTGGTGATGGCTACATCGTATGGAACTCTTCCTGCCCATTCAAATAAAGGTCAACTGTGCTCAAAGCCAAGAATCCTAAATTACAGGCTGCGATAGTTTCGATCTGTGGTGCTTTATTCCTTGCCCTTATCAAATTGATTGTTGCTCTATTGAGCGGGTCCATGGCGGTGATGGCTTCTGCCATCGATTCCTTGCTCGACATCCTGATGTCCGGAATCAATTTCATGGCAATTCGTCAGGCAGAACAGCCCCCTGATCAATCCCACCCCTTTGGCCATGGTAAATTTGAAACCCTGGCAACCCTATTTCAAGCCATGATCATCACTGGTTCGGGGATCTGGATAATCTATGCAGCGGCTATCCGACTCAGTCACAACAACCAACTCGAAAACATTGACCAGGGAATTGGCGTGCTCGCTTTCAGTGCGGTTGTTTCCTGGCTGATCGCCCGCAACCTGAGCAGAGTTGCCAAACAGACAGATTCACCAGCATTAGAGGCAGACTCCCTCCATTTCCGCATGGATATATATACCAATCTCGGCTTGATGATCGGCTTAGTGATGGTCCGTTGGCTCGATATTCACTGGCTTGACTCAGCCCTCTCAATACTGGTTGCTTCGTACATCCTGCGTGAAGCACTGAAGTTGATTAAGCGGAGTCTGATCGATATTCTTGATCACGAACTCCCTGACGAAATTCAACAACAGGTAGACCAACTGATCAGAACCCATGAAGGACCACTGGCCGGCTATCATGGTCTTAGGACCAGGCGTTCAGGATCAAATAAAATTATGGATTTTCATCTGGAAGTTTGTAAAGACATGACTGTTGCAGAAGCTCACGAACTAACCGTCAGCCTGGAGAAAAGGATAGAAAAAGAGATCCCGGGAGCAAATGTTATCATCCATGTGGACCCTTGCAACATTGAAGAGTGTCCGGGCAGGGAGAATTGTAAAATCCAGACAAGCCGAATTCCAAATAGATTTCAGGATCCTGAAAATTGAATTTTCAACCTAAAATATTAAGAACATAGTTCAATTTTCAACTTTTCTATCAGTCGCAATGGCAAGTTTCCCAAAACCCGCCGTTTTTGCGGCATCCATCAACTGAATAACCCTTCCGTGTCGTGCACCCTTATCGGCCATCAATAAAAAAGTCATTTTTTTTGCTGCCATTGGCCCAAAGTGCCTCAGCTGTCGCTGTAAACCATCCAGAGTCACCTTCTCACGTTGCAAATAAATGTCCCCCTTTGCCGTCAGATAAACTTGGATCTCTTTGGCGTTCTGCTTAATCTGTTCAGCACCCGATATAGGGAGATTAATACTCAATCCTGGATGTTCGATAAAGGTTGTTGAAATCATAAAGAATATCAGCAGCAGAAAAACCACATCAATCATTGGGGTTAAATCAACTTTAGGTGGTTCTGGAATGCGCCGACGAAAACCCATATTTATTCCTCAACCAGATCAACAATCTGCATCGTAGCTTCTTCCAGAGAGAGAACCAGCCGCTCAGAACGGCTGGTTAAATAGCGGTGCAATAAAATTAACGGAACAGCAACAGTTAATCCGGCTGCAGTGGTGATTAAAGCTTCAGAAATACCCCCACCGAGGGTTGCCGGGGTCCCCATCCCCTTAGTTGCTATGACATTGAAGGCCTTGATCATCCCCAGCACTGTTCCCAACAGTCCAAGAAGAGGACTGATATTGGCAATCGTACCGAGTAACCCTAAATATCGATGGAGAGAAACCGCTTCCCTTTCACCAACCTCTTCCGCAAGAGATTTCAGATAACTCCGTTGACTCCCATAATTTTTGATAACAACCAGTAGAATTTTAGCTAACGGGTTTTTTTCTTGAGTACAGAGAGCGAGCGCCTCAACGGCCTTATCTTCCTTAAGGAGATTTTTAACTGTTATCGCCAGAGGAGATAAACTGCGCCGTACCTTGACGTAGGTAACACTCCTCTCCAAAAAGATTGCCCAACCGATAACCGAACAGAGGAGAATCGGGTACATCAACGGTCCGCCCCGGAGAAAAAAATCCATCATTTTGTTTATCCCTCAGATAGTGCCAAAATTTTACAAAAACCGGAAGATCAATCCAACCGGACAATCTCACCTTTAACCTCATGATCAATATGCAACAACCCAACTGAATGAAATGGAGCTAAGCGGCGATCTGTCGGGCTGCCAGGATTCAACAACAACACAGTGCCAACCTTGCGACAAACAGGGAGATGACTGTGGCCAAAAACCAACACATCAATACTATCCGTAGAAAAACTGTCCAATACCCGTTTTTCTATCCCTTTTGGTGTCCCCCATCCATGGATCATACCAATTCTTATTCCAGCCAATTGCACAACCCGTTGCAGGGGAAAATCAGTTTGCGGTGAATCCATATTGCCACGCACACTGTACCAGGGGAGCGGGTAAAAACAACTCGCCAGATCAGGAAAGGTATGATCGCCAGCATGCAAAACTACATCAACCGCCGAAAAAGGTCCATGCAACAACTTCTGGGCTAATTTCATCCCTCTATCAAGAGAATGAATATGGGTATCTGAAATAATACCAACCCTCATTGGCTCCCTCTATTTGAAATTTTTAGAATCGAGTTTGTGGCGTTTTTTAGCCGAAAAACACTGAATTTCACTTCATTAACAGGTTTACTGATTATAAGATAAAAGTATCTGTTCAGCCAACCTGTTGTTTTAAGAGTAATAATTATTTTATTTATTTTTGGCATCAGCATTGCGACAGAGGTGAAAGGGTTATATCATATAACGTTAGACAATTGAGCTTGACTTTTATTTAGCATGGCTATAAATATTTAGTTTGAATAATTTTCGTGGCCATATTTTTAAGTAGTATGCTTAAATTCACACAACCAACGGGGCAGAAACATCTTACAGTGCCCCATACTAAATTTTTCAGGAGGACACAGTCACATGTCAATACGTCAAGAAGCCCTCGATTATCACAGTAATGGGCGAAAAGGTAAAATTGAAGTTATCACAACTAAACCCTGTGCGACCAGTCATGATCTTGCCCTGGCCTATAGCCCCGGGGTCGCTGAACCATGCCTGGAGATCGAAAAGAATCCACAGGATGCCTATAAATATAC
>JAGLDI010000017.1 GCA_023145655.1 Desulfuromusa sp.
GCAGCATTCTGATTATAGACATCCTGCAGCGATAATTCAGTAATATCTGCTGCGGCCCGGTTAAATGAACGGATCTTTCCTTTTGCACTGATCAGCATCAGCCCACTACTGATGTGAGACAAAATCGTCCGGTTCATCTTTTCCAGCTCAGCATAATCAACAGTTTTACGCTGTAACTGTTCTTCACTTTGCCTCCAGCGTTCGGCAAGAGTACCACTGAGTATTGAAGTTAGAAAAAAAGCAACTCCATGAACAAAGAGTGTAGAAAAAAAAGTCCCATCTGAGGCAGATCGGAACAGATTGAAAGAATGCAGGTAATTAAAAAATTGGAGATCAAGAATTCCGCCAAACATGATGACCGCACATGCAGCAGATAAAACGGTTAGACGGCGTGACAACAAAAAACTGGCGGAGACAATAACCAACAGATAGGCAAAAGAAAAAACACTCTCCACCCCACCGGTAAGGAGGATCAAAACCGTGACAAACGACAGGTCCCAGACTATCTGCAGCTGGGAAAAGAGATCGGTAGTCGATATTTTTTTCAGGACAAATGCTGAAATCAAAGCTTCAGCATAGGCAATCCCAATCAATAAAAACAGCGGTTGGATAAGGGTACGATTGGGGCTCCCCTTGAGGTAAAAAATCGCCGCACCGCCGAGCAGAAAAGTAATAACCGCAGTTCGACTGATCAAGTACAAAGTCAAGCTACGGTTATCGTTTTTTATCCTCTGTTTTTTTAAAGTCCCGGTAGTGGTCATTAACCGCCAACTGTTCCAGCCAACTTAAAGATTGGCAGGTACATCGCGATAACCAGACCGCCAACCGTTGTCCCTAAAAACAACATCAGTATCGGCTCCATCATCGCCGTTAAATTCCCTACAGCATCATCCACTTCATCGTCGTAAAAATCGGCAATTTTACTGAGCATGGTATCCAGAGCACCTGCCTGCTCACCAACTTCGATCATCTGGCAGACCATAGCTGGAAACACCCCTGACTCCTTCAACGGTTCAGCAATTGTTTTTCCCTCGCTGATACTGGATCTTACTTTCGCAACCGCTCTTTCTACCGTCCGGTTACCGGCGGTTTTTCTTACAATATCCAAACCATCGAGAATCGGCACGCCACTGGAAATCATTGTTGCCATGGTCCGGGCAAACTTGGCTACGGCAACTTTGCGAATTAAAATCCCCATAACCGGCAGCTTCAACGCCCAGTCATCAATTAGATCCCGCCCTTTATTGGTTGCATAGATTTTTTTGGCTGCAAAAATGATAAACATGATTGCCCCGATAATAAAAAAGATATAACTCTGGACAAAGTTACTGATATTAATGACTATTTGTGTCGGCATTGGCAAAGAGCCACCGAAATCGGCAAACATTTTCTCAAAAGCTGGAATAACAAAAACCAAAATGACTGCAATGACAACAAAAGCAATACTGATTATTGTAACCGGGTAGGTCATAGCACTTTTAACCTGTTTTTTCAGCTTTAATGCTTTTTCAATATAGGCCGCCAGACGGTTCAGAATGGTGTCGAGAATACCACCAACTTCACCGGCTGCAACCAGGTTGACATAGAGCTCGTTAAACGCTTTAGGGTGTTTCTTAAGGGCATCTGCAAAGGTTGCTCCCGCTTCCACATCATCTTTGACCTTGAAGAGGATTTCTCTGAAGGTTTTATTTTCCTGCTGCGAAGAGAGGATATCCAGGCACTGCACCAGAGGCAATCCGGCATCTATCATGGTCGCAAACTGACGGGTAAAAACCACAATATCCTTGGTTGTTATTTTGGGTTTCAGGAAACCGATATTAATTTCTACGTTGAGTCCCTTGCCGGCCTCTTTTATTTTATTTGCCTGAACCCCTTGGCGACGTAAGCTGGCCATAACAACCGCTTCACTGGCCGCCTCCATGGTTCCTTTGGAACTTTTTCCGTCTCGTGACCGACCTGTCCAAGCGAATGTTGGCATGGTCTACCCCTTTCCATTTATACATACATGGTTAAATGATTAAATTATCATCTTCGCCCAGGATTAATGGTTTTTTTCCGCGCTAAAATAGCATGCGGATTGGCAAACATCTGTTTTAATTCATCCAGATCCTGGGACCGGTTCAGCGCAGCCTCTTGTGTTATCTTCCGCGAATGAGCCAGCAGAAACAGGGACTGATTCAATGTCTGCATCCCAAATTTATCCTGTCCGATCTGCATCTGTGAATAAATCTGATGAATTTTATCTTCTCGAATCAGATTTCTGATTGCCGGGTTAGGCACCATAACTTCCAGAGCCATAGCCCGTCCATTCCCGTTTGCCAGTGGCAGCAAAGTTTGTGATAGAACTCCCTCCAAAACAAACGAAAGCTGAGTTCTCACCTGAGATTGCTGAGTGTCAGGGAAAACATCAATAATTCGGTTCATTGTCTGGACACATGAGTTCGTATGTAGAGTTGCAAAACAAAGATGACCTGTTTCAGCAATAGTGAGAGCAGCTTCAATCGTTTCGATATCACGCAATTCACCCAACAAAACCACATCGGGATCCTGGCGCAAGATATACTTTAATGCTTTCTTGAAAGAGTCGGTATCTGCCCCAACTTCCCGCTGATTAACGAGACATTTTTTATGGGGATGAAGATATTCAATCGGGTCCTCGATGGTGATAATATGTTCGCTTCGTACGCTGTTAATTGCATCAATGATTGCCGCAAGTGTTGTTGTCTTGCCACTTCCGGTTGGGCCTGTCACCAGAACCAGTCCGCGAGGTTTATTTGCCAAACTCCGGACAACTTGTGGCAGCTCTAGTTCATCAAAGCTCTTGATTTCAAATGGAATAGCACGAAAAGCCCCGGCAACCGCCCCACGTTGGACATAGACATTCCCGCGGAACCGTGAGAGCCCTTTAACACCAAAAGAGAGATCCAGCTCATTCTCTTCCTCAAACTTACGCTTCTGTGCATCGGTCAAAACACTATAGCAAAGCTGTTTAGTTTCAGCGGAGGTTAAATTATCCCCATCGGTGGAAGTCATTTTTCCGTCAATCCTGATCTGTGGAGCGATCCCCGTCGATATGTGCAGATCAGAAGCACCCTGCTCGATCATAGTTTTGAGCAATTGATGCATGTTCAGCATGTGGTTGAATCCTTTCCGGACAATTTGGTTTAATCAGGGAGAAAAACTACTGTTTAACAACCTTCAACTTGAAGCTTTTCTCAGGTATCAGCAACTGTCGTCCTTAAAACCTCTTCCAGAGTTGTGACACCTTCTATCAGCTTAGTTAAAGCCGACTGGCGCATGGTTTTAACTCCGAGACGCATCGATTCCTGTTTAATTTCAGCAGTATTGGCACCCGAGAGAATCATCTCCCTAATATCTTCAAACATTGGCATGACCTGATAAACACCGATTCGCCCCTTATAGCCGGTATCATTACAAACAGCACAACCACGCCCCTTGTAAGTTGTAAACTTGCCAATTTGATCTTCGGCAACACCGGCAGAAATCAGGGCATTGTTAGAATGTTTTTCCGGTTCTTTACACTCGGAACAGACTCTGCGACCAAGCCGTTGCGCTGAAATCAAATTGACTGCCGAAGCAACCAGAAAGGGCTCAATCCCCATATTCAAGAGACGATTCACCGTACTGGGAGCATCGTTTGTGTGCAGGGTTGAAAGCACCATGTGTCCAGTCAGAGCAGCTTTAACACCAATTTCAGCAGTCTCAAAGTCACGAATCTCACCAATCATGATGATATCGGGATCCTGCCGTAAAAAAGCCCGGAGTGCCGCAGCAAAGTTAAGACCAATCTCTTCATGCATCTGAACCTGGTTGATTCCGGCAAAGTTGAATTCGACCGGGTCTTCAGCGGTCGAAATATTCTCTGTTGTCCCATTCAGTTCAGAGAGGGCAGAATAGAGTGAAACGGTTTTTCCACTCCCGGTCGGACCTGTGACCAGAACCATTCCGAACGGCTTGTGAATCTCCTCTTTAAACCATTCCAAGGCTTTTTCTTCATAGCCAAGCTTGGTCATATCCAACTGCAAATTACTCTTATCCAGCAACCGCAAAACAATCTTTTCACCAAACAGAGTCGGCAGACAATTGACCCGATAATCCATTTCCTGGTTGCGCGATATCTTGATTTTGATCCGACCATCCTGGGGGAGACGTCGTTCTGCAATATCCATTGTTGCCATAATTTTGATCCGCGAGATAATAGCATTTTTAAGTTTTCGCGGCGGGTTCATCACCTCATAAAGGACTCCGTCAATCCGGTAACGCACCCGAAAAGCGTGTTCATAAGGTTCAATATGGATATCTGAAGCTTTTTTCTTGATGGCATCAGTCAAAATCAGGTTGACCAATTTTACAACCGGGGCATCCTCACTGGCACGTTCCAGTTCACTGACATCATCAAATGAATCACCATCAATCAATTCCAGGTCGTCAAAATCTTCCAACCCTTCCAAAACATCAGCAAGGGAGGAACTTTGATCATAAAACTTGTCGATTGCTTCCTTGATGGCAGCTTCAGCAGCAACAACAACTTCAACATTAAATCCAGTCATGAATTTAATATCGTCAATCGCAAAAATATTTGAGGGGTCTGCCATAGCAACAATCAACGTTGCCCCGGCCCGATTAATAGGAACTAACTGATATTTCTGTGCAACTGCTGCGGGGACTAAATCGATGACTGCTGAATCAACATCAAATTCAGCCAGATCAACGGATGGGACACCATAATGTTTTGACAAGAAAGAGGCAAGATCATGTTCCTGAACATAGCCCAGCTTAACCAGGGCCTCACCCAGGCGGCTTCCTTCTTTTTTTTGTTCAGAGATTGCATTAGCCAACTGACTATCAGAAATCAGTTGATTTCTAACCAGCAATTCTCCCAGGCGACTGACACTCATCTAACAATAAACCCTTCCTTTTTCATTCAATACGGGACTCCATCAGGATTTTGCGCATATAGCCAAATGGAAGTCTGATCCCTGTCCAGAGGAAAAAAGCATCTTCTCCCTGGGCAGCCAGCATCCCTAAACCATCAGCACAAAGCAGACCCATCGAGCGGGAACTTCTAATAAGTGGAGTCTCAGAAAGTGAATATACCATATCATATATTAATGCGCTACCCTTAAT
>JAGLDI010000170.1 GCA_023145655.1 Desulfuromusa sp.
ATGGAGGGTAAGGGTATCCTGTTTAAAAGTTTTGCCGATATTGATGTTTTTGATATCGAACTGAACACTAAAGACTCTGATGAAATCATTCGCACCGTAAAATTGTTGGAGCCAACTTTTGGCGGTATCAATCTTGAGGATATCAAAGGACCAGAATGTTTCTATATTGAAGAAGAGCTTAAAAAAATCATGGATATCCCGGTGTTCCATGACGATCAGCACGGAACCGCAATTATTTCTGCGGCCGGGATGCTGAACGCCCTGGAAATTGTCGGCAAGGATGTTGCCAAATGTAAAATAGTTGTCAATGGTGCCGGTGCTGCCGGTATTGCCTGCGCCAACTTGGCTATCACCATGGGAATCGATAAAAACAAGGTCATCCTCTGTGACACCAAAGGGGTCATTTACAAAGGCAGAAAAGAGGGGATGAACGATTATAAAGAACGGCTGGCAGCTGAAACCGATGCCAGAACCCTTGCTGAGGCAATGGTGGACGCTGATATTTTCTTTGGTGTCTCAGCCAAAGGGGCACTATCTAAAGATATGTTGAAGAGTATGGCAAAAGATCCGATTGTGTTCGCCATGGCCAACCCCGATCCTGAAATCACTCCACCTGAAGCCAAAGAAGTTCGCGGTGATGTCATCATCGGAACCGGACGCTCCGATTATATGAACCAGGTTAACAATGTTCTTTGCTTTCCCTTCCTGTTCCGGGGAGCCCTCGATGTTCAAGCCAGTGCCATCAATGATGAAATGAAGCTGGCAGCCGTAATGGCTCTCGCTGGTTTAGCCAAACTCGATGTTCCTGACTCGGTGCGCAAAGCTTACCCCGGGGAAGATATCCAATTTGGACGAAATTATATTATCCCCAAACCATTCGATCCACGGGTTCTCCTGCATGTTGCTCCCGCCGTTGCCCAGGCCGCCATGGATACGGGAGTTGCACGCCGCCCAATTGAAGATATGCAAAAATATCGCGATTCACTTGAAGCGATTCAAGGGCGCTCAAAAGAGATCATGCGCACCTTGATCAACAAAGCAAAAGCTGATCCAAAACGGATTGTTTTCCCAGAAGGGGAAGAAGATAAAATCTTGCGTGCTGCACAGATTCTGATCAATGAAAACATTGCAATCCCAATATTACTGGGAGACGAAAAAGAAATCAAAAGCCGGATTACCGAACTGAAACTGGACCTTGGTGATGTTGAAATTCTTAATCCAATGACTTGTGATAAACGTGGAAGCTACATTGATACCATGTTTGAAATGCGCCAGCGTAAGGGGATCACCCGCGCCGGAGCAAAACGACAAATCAAGGTCAACAATAACTATTTTGGGGCGATGATGGTAGAAAAAGGAGATGCCGATACAATGCTCTCCGGTATCAACCACCACTATCCGGAAACTATCCAACCAGCTCTGGAAATTATTGGTAAACAAGCACAGCTATCAAAAGTTCACGGGATGTACATGCTGGTTTTCAAGAAAAAAGTTGTCTTTTTTGCCGACACAACGGTCACCATCGACCCAACGGCGGAAGAACTGGCAGAAACGGCTATTCTGGCAGCTGCAGAGGTGCGCAAGTTTGACCTTGAACCTAAAGTAGCAATGCTCTCTTTTTCCAACTTTGGTAGTACCAACCACCCAGCTGCACATAAAGTCAAGAAAGCCACCGCCTTGGTAAAAACACAGGCACCTGGACTGATTGTTGATGGTGAAGTACAGGCCAATGTCGCCCTTGATCCTGAACTGACTGAAGCACAATACCCATTTTCAATGCTCAAAGGGGACGCCAATGTCTTTATTTTCCCCGATCTGCAATCGGGAAATATCAGTTATAAACTACTCAGCAAACTGGGTGGCGCAGAAGCTGTTGGTCCTATCCTGATGGGTATGAGCAAGCCGGTTCACGTACTGCAACGGGGTGATGATGTTGCTGATATCATCAATATGGCTGCAGTTGCCGTGGTTGATGCGCAAAAATTCGGTAAATAATTAAACACTCTTACCAAAACTGTCACACCAAGCGGGAGTTCCATAACGGAAACTCCCGCTTTTTTTATCCAACGAACTTCCAATCAAACAGAATCATTGTTAAGATATTGTGCTGTTAATTACTTCTAGTGCGAAAGAGAGCCGTTATGAAATATTGTAGTACCAGAGGAAAAGTCAGTGGGTTAAGTTTCAGTGATGCAGTCATGATGGGTCTAGCAGACGATGGAGGACTACTCCTTCCTGAAGAAATTCCAGCACTCTCCCCAAATGATTTACAACATCTCAGTAACCTCCCCTACGCTGATCTTGCTTTTGCAATTATATCCAGGTACGCCACTGACATCCCCGCAGCGGATCTGAAAGATATTATTGATCGTTCCTATGCCAGTTTTGAACATCCACAGATAACTCCAGTTGTGCAGCAGGACGATCTTTATATCCTTGAATTATTTCATGGTCCTACCCTGGCATTCAAAGATGTGGCACTCCAATTTCTTGGCAACCTGTTTGAATACTTTTTGGCTAAAAGTGGGCAAAGGATGAACATTATTGGCGCAACCAGTGGTGACACCGGGAGTGCAGCCATCTATGGTGTCAGAGGGAAAGATAATATCAATATTTTCATTCTCCATCCCAAAGGACGTGTTTCACCGATTCAAGAACTGCAGATGAC
>JAGLDI010000171.1 GCA_023145655.1 Desulfuromusa sp.
TATGGTAGGAAGATTGAACCGACACCTGAACAAACGCCATCAAACCCTGATTAAAAGGTTGAGGATTCAAACGAACCTCGTAGCCCTCAATAATCCCCCGATCCTCAAGTTTGCGGATTCGCTCTAATACTGCCGAAGGAGCCATACCAACTTGACGGGCAACTTCAACATTTGGAATTCGCGACTTATTCTGAAGTATCGAAAGTATTTGATAGTCTATATCGTCAATTATTCTCTTTTGATCCATAAATAGAGAATAATATTCTTTAATTGCAATGTCAAGACGTGTTTTTTTTCACTGGGCACAGAAGAACCGTGAAGAGATATTAAATGAGAGGGTAAATCGCAACAGGATTCTAGAAAATACCGAAAACTTTAGAGATGAGGTAGCCAGAATAGCCCAAGTAAATCGTCAATAGAAAAAGTCCCCCCAGCCGCGAAATTCGTTTTTGCCCATCCGGGCCAACTCGAAGGAGAAACAGGGATAAAGTCAGCAGACCCATAAGCAAACAATCACGATAGAGAACTTCCCGATCAATCGCTAATGGACTGATGGTACCGGCGATTCCCACAACAGCCAAGGTGTTAAATAAATTAGAGCCGATAACATTACCAATGGCCAGATCATGCTCACCCTTGCGGATCGCCACCAGAGAAGAAGCTAATTCCGGCAGAGAGGTCCCGATTGCAACAACAGTCAACCCAATGATTAGGTCACTGACCCCAAAGCCGCGGGCAATCTCAACCGCCCCCCAGACGAGAATTCTCGAACTGACAATTAAAAGAGTCATCCCCACCAGCAACCAGATCAATGCTGCGCTACGCGTCATTGGATGCTCGGTCAGCATATCATCAACACTACTACCCAGACTGTCCTGCCGATGCTTGAAGCCCAGCCAGATTGTCCAACCCATGATAACCAAAAAAACAAATAACAGAATCCAGGCATCGGTACGGCTGAGATAAAGATCAAACAGAAGAGCAGACCCGAGAAGGGTCACCCCGAACAAAATCGGCAATTCCTTACGCAACACACTAGATTTTATCGTTATTGGGCTGATCAGTGCTGTCAACCCAAGAATCAGGGCAATATTAGCAATATTTGAACCATAGGCATTCCCCAGTGCCAGACCGGGATTCCCCTCAATGGCAGAAATTGCGGAAACAACCATTTCTGGAGCAGAGGTGCCAAAACCGATCACTACCATGCCGATTAACAACGGTGGCATTCCAGCATACCGGGCTGTTGCGGCAGCTCCGGCAATGAAACGGTCAGCACTCCAGACCAGCAGAATTAAACCACTGATAAGTGCAATAGCTGGTAAAGTCAGAGACATAGTTGCCTGCTGGATTGAGCGGTTAAAAGTAGGATGGGGACAGAATTAATTTCCGTCCCCAAGTCAAAGATACAAGCTGAATTTTGTGCAAGAATAATATAAAACCCGACCGGGTTTTAACGTCGAGGGCCTCAGCCCCCAAAATAGGGGTTGCAGGCATTTCTTGCATCCAGTACTTCGCGACGCCTTTTCTCTAAAAACACCCGGTCCTGTTCAAGATGACATTTTTTATACTTAAGACCACTATTACACCAACAAGGGTCGTTCCTTAATGGCAGGATATCCGGTGGTGCCGATCCCTGCTCTTCCTCGTCCTCACTCTTAAAAAAACGGCTCAACAAACCCATATAAACACTCCTCAATTAATAAAACCACTTAGCAGAGGAAATATATAGAAAAACTCTCAGTTAGACAAGAGAACTTTCCAAGGTCTATTCTCATGACAACCGTTCGGAGCTAATAGGATTTCCGATACAGGGTGTGATGGCACTTGGGACAAGGGGGGATCCTGCCAGTTTTCTTCATATGGATGACTTCACCACAGCTTTTACAGGTCAGCGATCCGGGACTGGTAATTTCACCGGTTTTAAATTCTAAATTTTGTTCCGATTTTTTAGCCCAGTCATTTAACGTTTCAGCCATGTTTGATAGAATTTTGGAAAAGATGCTTTTGGCACCAACGCTAAGCCGTTGTGGGTTGACAGCCTCTTTCATATTCGCTTTACCCTTGCTGGTACTGTCAGCAACATGCTGGATATCACGTTTTATAAAAGCTGATATTTTTTCAGACTGTTCACGAGTAAAATTTCCCGCTGAGGACAATTCATCCCCTGCCCGTTTGAGTGCTTCATCCAGGGATTTACGACCACTCGCCATCAATTCTTCAGTTTGAGAAACAATTTTTTCATACAGACTGACCTCATCCTGATCACTATTTTGCTGGTTATTCTCTGTCATGGTTTTACTCCTTTTTATCAAAACAAAAGTTAGATATTACAGTAGAGAGAACTCTGTTACCTAGATTAACAGATTTCTTTCAGATGTCACGTGACATTTTTTAAAAGAAGATCAGTTATTTATCCTGTTCACCGGGGGCACAACCCAGGACAAAACCAACCAACAAACCAAAAAAAGCCCCTGTCCAGGGACTGGAGGTAGCACCTCAGGTACTACCGGCACATTGACCTAAATACCCCAGCAATGCGCCCAACAAAGCACCGCCAGAAGTCATAATAATCATTTTTAAAAACCGTTTATTCATAGCCATAGATCCAATTGGGGAACAAATTAACTGAATTATCCCCAACAGTAAAGATTTGTCTGATTGGTAAAGTTCTCCTATCAGGTTGACCAGAGAAAAAACCGTGATAAAATGTAAATAACAGGAAAGGAGGAATGCCTATCGAAGACGATATAGTGCAGTTGAGAAGGTTTTCCATCAATTCGGCACTCAAAGGTGGCGGATCATCCCGTGAACAGGGAAATTAATTATAAAAATAGAAGGCTCGCGCAACAGTGGCGAGCCTTTCACTGTATGAAAGCAACCAATCAGGAACCATATCCTGCACCAAGGGCAAGATAGATAAAGCCGACGATTACAATATAGATAAAACTAATGAACAGCCCACGGGCAATCAACTTTGCCATAAATTCTCTCCCGGTCGGAGGCTTTTGTTTATCAAAAATAAATGACCAGCAGAGAGCTATACAAATCACCACTGCAACACCAATTGTATAGATAGGTTCAGGACTCAACGTTGACTCCATATTATATTAATCTTGCTGTAGCTTGAAAATCGGGGTCTGTCTCTACCAGACCGTTGAAAAACTATCTGCGTTGCGATTGCTGTGTTAAAAATGTTTTTCAATCCCCTGTTACACATTGAAAAGAAAATGGCAGATATCCCCATCCTCAATAGTATAGTCCTTGCCGTGCAGCTGCATCTTGCCTGCCTGCTTAACTCCAGATTCGGAACCGGTAACCATCAGGTCCTCAAATTTCATCACTTCAACCCGGATAAAGCCACGCTCAATATCGCTATGGATCTTGCCGCCAGCGACCGGCGCACTGGAACCCTTACGGATGGTCCATGCCCGGCACTCATCCTCACCGGAAGTATAGAAACTCATTAATCCAAGAGCATCATAAAGAGCCGCATTGATCCGATCAAGGCTGGGCTGAGTGATCCCCATCGCCGCCATAAACTCCTGGCGCTCTTCCTGATCATCTATCGTGGCAATCTCACTCTCAATGGCACAGGAGATGGTAAACACACCAGAACCAAAATCTTTACCGATATCATCCTCAGAAACATTATAGGCAAACAGCAGTGGGATCCGGGTGACCAGATCAAGACTGCTGATCAGCTTTTCTTCGTGGAGTTCAAGGTTGATGGTACTGAGAAACTTTTCTTCCTCCAATGCGCGGTTAAACCGTTGGAGTATCTCTTCTTCCAGAACCTGTTCCGTGGTTTGTCCCCCCCTCTTCTCCTTGGCAATCCGCTGCAAACGGGTTTCAACCAGTTGCATATCGGCCAGAAGCAGTTCTGTTTCAATCATCGCCCGATCACGCTCCGGATCCACCGATCCAGAGGGATGAAAGATATCTGGCGAATCAAAATCTCGAATCAGTAAGCAGAGAAGATCACAGCGCCGCGCCGGGTCCATCCAGAGACGCGTTGTACCGCTACTTTCAGTAATATCGGGGCAAAGAACAAACTGATTCTCGGCATAGGTTGTTTTTTCAGGTTGGTAAAGTTTTTTAAGGTCATCAACCCGACTGTCTTGGATAGGGGCAATCCCTTCAATGGCCTCACCCGGTTTGCGGTTGGCAGGAACGGGTCGTCCCGTGAGCAGAGAGAATAGGGTTTTCTTGCCCGTCTGAGCCAACCCCAATATGGCAATTTTCATAAATCAATCCTTCCGCAGGTACGAGTGGCTTTTCTTTTATCGGGCTGACGATACCGCAGCCTTCCACGGTTTTCAAGGGTATTGAACTTCCTACGCAACGTTTCAGAAAGGGCAAAGGTCGCCCTTGAGTAGAGCAACATCTGCTGGTTGGTGGGATAGTGGAAATCAAATTAACTTCATAAGCTACTAATTTTTAAATCTATATACTGATCCAGAATTCCTCAAAACCCCTAATAGCACCCCTTGGCTTTTTCCAGAAACCGGCTCGTTGGCTCAGGATGATGGGCATCACTTCCCCAATAACGGTAGAATCCCTCGCGCTGAAACAACTCTGCGTTCTCTTGGACCTTGCGGCCGTAATAACCAGCAAGACTGCCGATATTACCTTGCAGCAGGCAACCCTGCTGTTGCAGATCAGCTAAAAGTCCCGGTGGTGAACTCTCACTCTGCTGTTGAGTTTTGCCGAACAGTCGCTTCAACAACCCTCCCCGTTCCTGCCGTGGCAGCAAATAGTTATAACGTTCAGGGTGAGCGATAACCGGTGTATAACCTTTACGGATAATCTGAAAAATATGATCTTTGATTTGCGCTGGATCAGCCTGTTGCATCGGAAACTCAACCAGCAGCTGCCGGGTTTTCCCATAGGGTTGAACATCTGTCAGCTTCTGTGAGAAATATTCATCAAGATAGTACTCCATACCAGGGTAAAGCCGCAGCGGAATCCCCTCCCGGGTAAGTTGCTCTTGCAGTTGTTCAACTGCTGCGCGTACAGCAGACGGGGTGTTATTATAAACCCCGTGGATACAGTGGGGAGTGCAGTAGACTTCAGTAAACCCTGCAGTGGTCAGGACCTGCGCCAGTTCAAGTGACTCATCCAGATCAGCGCAGCCGTCATCAATACCGGGAAGGATATGGCAGTGATAATCAATCATTATTAGGTGTACCCCTCGACAACCATTGACTTCAAAACCTTTTTTAGCCGCAGATACAATCTGATTAGTTCGGATAGGGTCAAAGTCAAAACAATAGGATCAAATGCTTTTTTTCGAACACAAGGTAAATAAAGATGGCGACACACAGATGATAGCGACAATCCAAAATCTATTCTTTTGGTTTAAACCCTCAAACTGATTCTGATTTTTGACTTTGCTTGTATCCGCTGTGATCCACCCTTAGCTGTGTTCGATAGAGTATTTGACTTTTGAACTATCAAGCCTATTGATCACTAACTATTCCGCCGCCACCAACTGCGTTTACTCTGTTGTTCCTCGCCGTAGTAACCACCGTAAGAATTACCATAATAAGCGGCAGCTTTCTCTAGTTTATCGTTGAGTACACATCCGGCGACAGGGGCTTGAATATCCGCTAATTTGTCGCGCAACAACAGGGTAAATTTGCGGTTATTGCGGCCCAGTTCATAGACAACCAATGCCAGATCAGCCAGGTCACTCAAAACAATGGCATCGGGCACGGGGAGTAGCGGCGGGGCATCCAAAACAATATGGTCGTAACGCTCACGCATATTGGCAATCAGGTTAGACATGGTTTTGGAACCGAGTAATTCAACTGGATTTGGTGGGGAACTCCCGGCATTCAGAAAATCAACATTCGGGGCACCCTCGAGATTAACAGCACTATCAAAGTCGCTGTCCCCCACCAGGAACTCGGTCAGACCGGGGGTTTGATGGCCGTTGAAAAATTCATGCAGAGACGGTTTGCGCAAGTCACAACCAATAACAAGTACGCGTTTACCTGTTTGGGCCAGAGTCACAGCAAGATTTGCTGAAACAGTTGTTTTACCCTCTCCGGGCAACGCACTGGCAACGAGGAGAACCTTTTTATCCTGTTTGATTGATGAAAAATGAATTGCGGTTCGCAGCACCCGAAAAGCTTCAGCCGGCGGTGATTTTGGATCCAGTTGGCTGACCAGAGTATGGCCACGATCCTTTTGTGAGCGGGATTTATCCCCGAGGAACGGGATTATTGCCAGAGCAGGTATACCGAGCAGCAGCTTGGCCTGTTCAGCATCCGTGATGGTGTCATCCATATATTCACGGAAAAAAGCGCTGCCAACGCCAAGCATTAAACCGACAATGATGCCGAGAAGGAGATTTTTCTTTTTATTCGGCTTGTCCGGCCTGTCTGGAGTTATTGCCGGGTCGACGATCTCAATATTACTCATTGTTGAAGCACGGAGAATTCGTGCCTCTTCATGCTTCTGTAACAAGAAGGTATAGATACCGACATTGACCTGCGTCTGGCGGGTCAGTTGCAGCAATTGGCGTTCCGCCTCAGGCAGTTGTTTCAGTTGCTGATCGTAACGGTCAAGTTCGGCTCTCAGCCCGGCCTGCTGCTGGACAATATGCTGAAGGTTGCTTTGATAGGTGACAAAAATCGAGTTTTGAACCCCCTCAACTTGCCGGTTGAGAGATATGAGAGCCGGATGCTCAAGGGTATATTCGCTGAGCAACGCTTTTTTCTGAACATCATATTCAACCAGTTTCTGCGCCAACCCGGCAACCACCGGATCATTAGCCATGACCGAGGGAGTATAGTTCTTCCCCTGAGCTAAAGCGTCGGTGATAGCTTCAATAGCAAACTCGAGCTGTTTTTTGTGGACAGTGAGCGCCGCCAGCTGCTTTTCTGTATCGGCCAACCGTTCGATAAAACTTTCGGCTTCCGTATCAAGCTGGACCAGTCCCGAGCTGCGCTTGAAAGATTCCAGCTGCTTTTCAGATTTATCCAGCTCCAGGCGGACACTTTTCAGCTGTCCGGTAATAAACTCTACTGACTTACGGGCTTCCTGGGTCTTGAGATCAACGGAACGTTCCTGAAACACCTGCACCAGAGTGTTGATGACATCGCGTGCTTCTGTCGGACGAGAACTGGAGTAGGAGAGGCTGATAATGTTAGTTTTTTTTCCCAGTTCGCTGACCTGCAGTCGAGCCCTTAAACCCCTTACCGTTTCATTAAAAGAACCGAGGGTGAGCTGAAAACTGGCTCCTGCTTTATCCGGCAGATCAGTAAGGAGCAGCTCAAACCCATCTCCCCGCAACAATTGTCCCGAACGTCCCTGCCCCACCAGTTTATCATCGGTGTTTTTGACAGAGTAGTGTCCTCCACCGGTCAATTCGATTTGATAGACAGGTTCTTCGGCGCTGCTGGAAAAATCGAGAACCTGGCCGGAGAGATCCGTTGACTTATTCTCCACCTGCCAATCAAGATGTAAACGGCTTACCACCTCTTCGGCATTCGTCCGCGATTGAAGAATCTGAATTTCAGCTTCGACGGGACTGCTCTGTCCGAGACCGAGATCGCCAAGCAGATCAACCTTACCCTTTTCATCTTTGACATACAGGGTTCCAGTGGCCCGGTAAATCGGGGTCACTAAAAAAGTATAGAGGGTCACCAGGATAAAAACCGCAGCAAAGACAGTAAAGAAGAGGGTTTTTCTCCGGCGTAGAACAGCCAGATAATCCGACAGGTGGATTTCTTCCTCCTGCCAGGGGGGCTGGTTGTCGGGGGGAGTTAGTTTTTCCGTTGATTGCATACGTCTATTTTATCCTTAAACTGCTGATTGGGACTCTGATCGAATTATTCTCGCAAATATTTGATCGAAACAAACGGCTGCAGGGTTGCACTGATCGCCTGTAGAGATGGGAGAAGGTGCTTAATCGCCTCGTTCCAATTGCCGACGACACTCCGTGGGACATAGACAATGTCACCTTCGCTCAGATAAAAAGGTAATGCTTCGCCACGCAAAATAAGGTTCTGGTCAACAACAAGCAACTCTCCACGAGAAATGGAATGAGAGCGGATGATCCGGACAAAGGCAGTAGTCCCCTGAGTCTCCTCAAGAGCGGCACTGGCCAGAGCCTGGGACAGGCTCAAGCGGCCGTTGGGCATCGGCACCGGACCGGGTTTCCCAACCGCGCCAAAAACAAAAACATTCTGATTTTTATCGTCGGGAACATAAAGGGTATCTTCAGCCTGCAGCCAGACATTCTGCTGCACAGATCCCTCCCGCAACAGCTGATAAATATCGACCGGGAGAATTTGACCATCCCGAACCAGACGGGCGCTGCGCAGATTGGCGGTATCAAGCATCCCTCCCCCCAAAGCCAAACCGTTGAGGAGAGTGAGAGGGCGGTCCATATAAAAGGTGCCGGCATTTCTGAATTGACCAAGCAGATAGAGGGGATGACTCTTGTATACGGCTATTTCCACCACGACCCAGGGGGTGTTCAGATAATGAGAAAAAATCTGCTGTAAACGGGTTTCAATTTCATACAGGCTCATCCCGGCGACGGGAACAGACCCCACCAAAGGCAGCCGGATCGCACCTGTGCCGTCAATACGGCTACCGGAGACATTGTTATTGGAGAAAAACAGTCCAGGACTGCTCAACTCAGGCTTGCCATTAATATTGACAAGCAGAACATCACCAGGACCCACCAGGTAATCGTTCTCCGGTAGTGCATCCACCTTAAGAACCGGCACAGTCACTGTCTGCTGCTGCAGGATCGGGGATTTTGTGACAGCCTGTACGGTTCCAGCTGGCAGGTCTGTGTAGGGAGAAGTACAGCCCGACAGAAACAGAAACAGAACAGACAAACTAACTGATAATTTAATATATCTCATCATTCAATCCAAAAAAACCGCCCTGATTCACAATCGAATCGGCAGAGATAAATTCTGTATAGAGGGGAGAACCTGACCGGAAAGTGCCATGGACAACCTTAGAGTGGATCTTAAATACCCCCGGCACCCTGACATCCCCCTCCACCAGAAAACACTGGCAGGTATCGGGAATATACATAGCTTATGAGGCTTTGTCTATCCTGTTTCAGGAGACCCTCTCAGCAACAGGCTCCGTGGAGACTTTTCAGTAAAAAAATGTCTGATCGCCCAGTGGTCAAGCCAGCAAACTACCAGCTATAAATCATACTGAGCCGAGAAGAGTAAAAATCGGGATCATTATCTGTGACAAAATCAAAATTTTCAGTCCGGTCAACTGAACCCATAAGCTCAAACCTGATCTTTTCATTCAACCACCAGTTCACTTCAGCACTGGCCTGGTAGTGTTTTTCCTCAACCAACTGGTTTTCACCACGTTTCTGGTAGTCAAACCCCAGTGTGAGTTCCAGATCACTGCGTAACAGTAACCGCGCTTCAGCAAAATAATCCTTGGCCGCACCGCCGATATGATGCCCCATGATATGATTTTTATAGGTATAGCCCGAACGGTAGGCACTGTGTCTATACCAGACCTCATCCGAAAGGTCGGTATACTCGAGCCGCAGACTCAGCCTGCCCGTCGGCTCGACCTGTGGCAAATAGACCCCGGCCAGCCACGCTGCCTTGGAAAAGAAATGATTGGCTTCATCTTCACCACCAATTTCACCATAGATCTCCGCTCCCCAGAGTGAGGGAAAAAATATCCGCAGATCAATAGCAGCAATGGAATTACTGCTGTCTTCATCACCGTCAAGGTTTTTACCGCCAAGGATCGTTATAAATTCGTCAAGGTCAACATCGGGTCGGCCATCACCACCAAACATAACCGTCCGGGTGGCCCCCAGCTCAAGCCAGGGAAGCGGTTTCATATTGACCCGCATTCCGGCAAAGTAGGGTTCCGGAACCTGTCGCTCTTCTTCCAACTGACTCCAGAACACATCAAATTGAAAAGGTCCCAAATATTTAAATAACCACGGCAACATGATTGGTGAAGGGGTGTTGATTCTGATCATATCCAGAGGTTTGGCATTATTTCCCAGCAGCAGAGACCCATTATATCCCTGCCCCCAGCCGAGAGATTGGCGTCCAGCAGAAATTTCAACAGGTCCCAGAGCAAGAGTCACGCGGGCAGTCAACCACTTGACCTCTAAATCGTCCGAGGAGTTAGTCAGGAGCAATGGCTGCCATTCGAAACCGAGAAAACGGCTGATTCGTCCATCACCCTGAAGAGTCAGCTGTCCATTGTTGTGATTAACATAGTCAATGCCAAAATTATTTTTATTCAGAGCAAACTGGCGAGCATCCGTCTGTGGATAGTGGGAAGCATCACCATCCTGGTAGATGTAATCTGCGCGTAACTGACGTACCGGTTTGAAATAACCGGCCACAGAAGCATCACCCAGCTCGGTAAGACTCTCAGCCAGTTCTGTTTCAAGGCGCTGTAAAAGTTCCAGTGCAACCGGTGGAACGGAAACATCCTCGATAAGAAGGTTCGCTTCCTCAACTTGACGCGCTGCTTCAATGCGGGAATAAGGGCGAGAACCTGCCAGAGAAGAATTGATCAATCCCAGCCCGCTCAGCTTGTCAAGAGCCGGATAGACCCAGCTGTCCAGCGGAATAAGCGGTGAAACAACTGAGGCATGAGTAGAAAACGGGGTCACCAGAGAGAGACAACACAGAACAGAAACAAGCAACGCAAACCTGAGAGATTTGATCATTAACAGTAGCCTCTTTTTTGTATAAACAGAACTTGTGTCAAAAAACAGAAAAGCTAATTCTTTACTCAGGATTCCTTTA
>JAGLDI010000172.1 GCA_023145655.1 Desulfuromusa sp.
CAGCTTTGATTTTCAGGGGTTCAACATCAAGGTTGAAATCACTTTTCAGGCAAGTCGCAATTTTATCGGTTCCGATCCCCTGGGTTATATCGAAAAATTTACATAGGCCGATCATGTCGAATCCGACGATGTGAAGTTTATCTTCAGTGATCACTTTGACCCATGAATCGACATCGGACAACCCTTCGCGGATCAGTGTGCCATAGGAGCCCATTGACATATGCCCGCCGGCAATCGCCCAGCAGTAACCAGGGTTGGTCTCAGGGAGGTAGGCAGCAATTTCAAGCCCTTTGATGTGGTAAGCATAGTCGGTTTCACCCATCAGTTGGGACAGACGCATCGACCCTTTACCAATGCCGGGTAATTTCCCCTCTCCGGCCAGTTTGATCAGCTCATGGATTTTCTCGTAATCGCCAAAGGTTGCGCCGTTAAAAAGTGGTGTCTCTGGGTGACGTTCATTGTAGGAGAGGAGATAAGAGATAGTCACCCCCATGGAAATAGCGTCAACACCGGAGTTATCACACAGATGAATGAGCCTTCCCGCTTGACCCGCATCGTGGATGCCAATATTGGTACTCAGGAGATTGAGGGGCTCATAATCAAATTTGGCAATAAAGTCACCACGGCTTCCATCGGGGTTTTTCTCTGAAATATAGTTGTGGCAGGTGATGCCACAGCGGTAACAGGCAGCTGATTGAATATCGTACTCTTTCTCAACATTTTCCCGGAACAGCTTTTCGGGCAGATCATTCCCCTGGGGACGGTAGTTGTTCAGCGGTACGGCATGAAATGGTTGCATCACCTCGTAAGCAGCCCAGGTTCCACCCCCGCCACCCCGTTTGATCGGTTGCAGGCGGGCTGCGCCACCCCCTTTGATCACCTGAGAGTGAACTTTTTTAACCGCTTCAGTGATCGGGGGGTTTTTATCTTCACTCTGAGCAACCAGGGCAATAATATTTTTATAGCCCATGATGCTCCCCATTCCGCCCCGTCCGGCAAAGCGCAGTTTGTCATCGCCGGACTTAAGCTGGTTGACGGTTGAGAGGGCAACGGATCCCATGAAGACATTCTGCCAGTTTTCACCCGCCTGGCCAATGGCGGCAAAATGGGCGTTATCATACTCTTTATGCAAAGTCATAATTTTATTGTGAGTTGAAAGTCCCAGCAGATGGTCAGCAGGCTTCAGCTCAATTCGTGGTCCGTCAGCAGTCTCTTTGATGATGATGTAGAGGGGGATATCTGACTTGTCTTCAAGGATCAGCTCATCCAACCCGGTCCATTTGAATTTTGGTCCAAATTTACCGCTTCCGGCAGACCACATGGCTGCAGGCAATCCGGCATTTGATCCTTTGATCGGGCTGTAACTGGAAAAATAGGTGCGTAACCCGGTCATGGCGCTGCTTCCGGTGAGCAGGCCGGTATTGATGATGAGCGGGTTTTCGGGGCAGTAGGGTCTTTTGATGTCGCGCTTAGCCAACATCTGAAAAGAACGCCCGAATCCACCGAGGACATCCTCAAGGTTAGCGCAGGGAACGTCCTCGATCTTTTGTTCACCACTTTTCAAATTGATCGTACAGCGGCGATACAGGATTTTTTCGGGATGGGTGACGGGATCGGTCGTTTCAATTTTCATATTATTCCTCGGCCAAGCAGGTTAACCCCCTTCAAGCAGGGGGAGAATCATCAAGGTGTCGCCATCGTGGAGGATATCGGTCGGTTTTGCATGAACGTGGTTAATCAGGATTGTCCCCAGCAGTTTAGCGGGAATCTGCAGATCGCCAATAACTTTTTGTGCACTGCTACCATCTGGATAAGTAAGCGTTTCCAGCTTGAACCGATCAATCCGAAAAACCCCGTGCAAGGAGACTGTAATCTTCATCAGGCCAAGCTCCAATTGCTGATTTTCATGCAGTCTGCTGCAATAGATTCTGGTTGTCAAACTTAAACCCTGCATGGAGCAGGGAACCCGCTACAGATAAAGCTGGACAGACTGAATAGATTCTGTTAATGTCCGCTTCTTCTTGGTGCCCATCGGTCGGCACCTTTTTAGTGCCTCGGTCATTTCTTTACGATCTTCCCCTGTCACCATTATTTAAGATGTTTCCTGCCTGAGACCGTTCCTTTGTTTTTGCATGGGATGGGCCGGTTCCAATTTAGGAGTTTATTTTTTATGTTGTTTAACGATCTCGGTCTGATGACCGAGCTATGCCAAGCTGTGTCCGAACAGGGCTACAGCCAACCCACCCCGATCCAGGCGAAAGCCATCCCCGTTGTTCTTCAGGGGGGCGATATTCTTGCCGGAGCCCAAACTGGTACCGGTAAAACTGCCGGTTTTACTCTGCCCCTTTTGCAACGTTTAAGTGCAACGAAAATAACCGGGAAGAAACGCCCGGTGCGTGCTCTGGTTGTAACCCCGACCCGTGAGCTGGCAGCTCAGGTTGCTGAGAGTGTTGCCTTGTATGGAAAACACTTGCCGCTACGTTCAGCAGTTATCTTTGGTGGGGTCAATATTAATCCGCAGATTCAGGCTTTGCGTCAGGGTGTGGATATCCTGGTGGCGACTCCAGGTCGGCTGTTGGATCATATCAGTCAGCGGACTCTTGATCTGTCAAAAGTTGAAATTCTGGTGCTGGATGAAGCGGACCGGATGCTCGATATGGGGTTTCTCCCCGATATTCGCAAAATTCTTGCTTTGTTACCAAAACAGCGACAGAGCCTGTTATTTTCGGCAACCTTTTCCAACGAGATTAAACGTCTGGCGGATGGTCTGTTGAATAAACCTGTTCTGATCGAGGTAGCGCGGCGTAATACTGCTGCTGAATCGGTCAAGCAGATAGTTCATCATGTCGACAAAAAGCGCAAACGTGAATTGCTCTCATTTTTGATCGGCTCACGCAACTGGCAACAAGTATTGGTATTTACCCGCACCAAGCATGGTGCGAACCGTCTTTCACAGCAACTGGAGCGGGATGGTATCCGTTCCACTGCGATTCATGGCAATAAAAGTCAGGCCGCACGAACCCGTGCTTTAGCCGATTTTAAACGGGGGGCAGTCCGGGTTCTGGTAGCGACTGATATTGCTGCCCGGGGTCTTGATATTGATCAACTGCCTCATGTGGTTAATTTTGAACTTCCCAATGTTGCCGAAGACTATATCCACCGGATTGGTCGGACCGGTCGAGCCGGGAATGATGGTCAGGCGGTTTCTCTGGTTTGTATTGACGAAAAGAAATTACTGAGCGATATCGAGCGGCTTTTGAACCGCAAAGTCACTGTAGAATCGCTGGCGGGATATGAACCCAATCCAGCTATTACAGCAGAACCAATCAAGAATGGACGGGGATCGCATGGTTTCACGAAACCAAGAAATAACCGTAATGGTGGTGGTCAAAAGGGGGGACAGAAATCAGAGCGCTCCTCTAGGGCAAAAAATAGCCAGCGGAGACGGGTCAATTCAAGGGTCAATAGTTAGAATAATCAGTAAGACTCTCCGTAAAAAAACCGGGGAGTCTTACTGCCTCTTCCGCTGAGCGAGAAAAGACTATGACCACGTTATTCCAATGCATCTAACCGCCCGCTAATAAAGCTTTCGCTTGGAAAATGTCGAACCAAGAACGTTAAAAGTATTCTCAACGATAAACAGCGCGTGGTCATCGGCAGTAAAGACAATTTCTTCAAGACGTTTGAGCTGGATATTGTTAATCACCACCATCAGCACGGTTTTGTCCTGCCCGTGATATGCTCCAGTTGCCGGTAACATCGTCATGCCAATTTTCAAATGACTCATCACCTGATCTGCAATCTCTTTAGGTTGTTCTGAAATAATAAACGCCATTTTACGCTGACTGAACATCGACAAGGTATAGTTAATTGCCTGTGAAGCGATGAATACCGCGATAATTGAGGCAATAATCAGATCGGAATTCATGAAGAAAAGACAGGTTGAATAGAGGATCAGATTAAAGCTGAAAGAGAATTTTCCAATCCCAAAATTATATTTTTGATTCAGAATAATCGCCAGAACATCTGCTCCACCATTTGAGCCGAGGGAACGTAATACAATTCCACTACCAAGGCCGAAAATTGCACCGAATACAACAGCTGCGTAGAGTTCGTTTTCAATAGGAATTGGGATATTGATAACTTGATATGCCAGAGAAACAGTGATCATTGCCAGTGCGCTGTACCAGAGAAAGCGGCGCGAGACAAACAGGTAGCCAAGAATAAACATGGGGATGTTGAGAAGCAGATAGATTATACCTGGATTAAGCCAGTCGGTCAGATAGAATAGCAGAGAGGAAATGCCAAACAGGCCACCAGGAATAAACTGGTGCGGTGCCGCAATTCCCTTCAGAACAGTAACCTGAATCAGTGATCCAACAATGATCAGCCAGCAGTTCCAAAAAACCGAATAGACAAGTTTATTTTTTTTAT
>JAGLDI010000173.1 GCA_023145655.1 Desulfuromusa sp.
AGGACGATGATCCATGTATATTCTTTGAGCACAAAGCTCTTTACACCGTTAAGGGTGAGGTTCCTGAAGAGCACTATACGATTCCACTGGGCAAGGCCAATATTCTGCAAGAGGGCAAAGATGTCACCATCGTCGCATTGGGCCTTATGGTAGATATGGCAAAAAAAGCAGCTAAAAAGCTGGCGAAAGACGGCATCAGCTGCACGATTATCGACCCAAGGACCACATCTCCATTAGATACAGATGCTATTTTCTCCAGTGTTGAGAAAACCGGACGGCTGGTTGTTGTGGATGAGGATAGCAGACGTTGCGGGTTTGCTGTAGATGTCGTCGGCATGGTAGCACAGGAAGTTTTTGGCTCGCTGAAATCGGCACCGCAGATGGTAACCCCTCCGTTTGTCCATGTTCCATTTGCTAAAAATCTTGAAACAGCCTACCTGCCTGATGCGGATAAGGTCGCAGCTGCAGTCCGAAAAGTTATGGAGTAGCTAAATATGAGTGATAAAAAAATCTTTGCGCTAACCATTCCCAAGTGGGGCCTGACTATGGAGGAGGGAAATATCTCTGAGTGGTTGCTCGATGAGGGTGATGAGGTTGAAATCGAAACTGAAATTGTAGAGCTCGCTTCCGACAAAATCAACCAGGTCGTTGAAAGTCCTGTTGCTGGTGTTCTTCGTCGTATTATTGGTGAGGAAGGAGAAGACTACCCAATTAAGGAACTCATTGGGATTATCGCTGATGCCGATGTGTCAGACGACGAAATAGATACCTTCATTGCCAGTTATGGTAGCAGTCGTGATGAGGTAGAGGCGGATGAAGAAGAGGAGGTTAAACCAGAGCAAACAGAACCGTCAGAGAGGACCAGAATGCCGGTCTCAAAGATGCGTGCAACCGTCGCCAAAACAGTGGTCTCCTCATGGACGATCCCGCAATTTCCGGTCACAATGGCCATCGATATGGGTCAGGTCAAGACCCTTCGTGCAAAGCTGAAAGAAGCAGGGCAAGCGATATCAATCAATGATTTCGTCACTAAAGCTTGCGCTAGGACGATTGAAAAATATCCGATGGCCAATGCTCAACTGGGGGACAAAGAATACATTCTTAATCCACACATCAACATTGCGATCGCAGTTGCCATTGATGAGGATTTAATGATGCCGGTCATCCAGAACTGTGAAACTTTAAAGTTACAGGAGCTTGCTGAGAGGTCTCAACAACTGATCGGTATGGTCAAAGACGAATCAATTGGTGAGACTGAATTGATCGGTGGAAATTTTGCTATTTCGAATCTGGGTATGTTTGGTGTGGAGCATTTTGCCGCTCTGGTGCCACCCGGCATGGCTGCCATTCTTGCCGTTGGTGGTATCCAGGATGAAGTTGTGGTGAAAGATGGCGATATGATTCCAGTGGCCAGAATGCGGGTAACTCTGATGTCCGATCACCGCATAGTGGATGGGATGTACGCAGCTAATTTTTTGGTTGAACTCAAACGTTTACTGGAATATCCAGAAGAGCTCTAAAGGATCAAACTGTTATAAATCGCCGGCATCCTGCCATGGATGCCGGCAGTTGGTTGTACCTGGAGAGGTTGCCTGTCAGCCCCCCCCCGTGAAACTCGCAGCAAACTGGAGATTCCGGCACGTAGTTTTACCCGGAGGCTAAAACTGGCAAGAACAATTGCAGATCTGGACAGAGTTGAGCAGATTAAACTCTCCATTTAAGTGAAATAATTCAGTATCGGGGGATAGATCGGAAATTGGGGCGAGGAGATGAGGATTTTATCTTTATCCAAGTTTGTTCATAGATACTGAAATATTTGCAGAGCCAATATCGCACTAAGAAGTTCTCTAACAAAAGTAGGTTTTAACGATTCCATCTTTGCATGGATTCAATTCACCGGTTGTACTAACAAATTAACCTGTGGCAGATTTCATTCAGGCACTCAGCAGATTATGACAGCATACCTGATGGCCGGGGACTGGCTCCGTGGCATCGGGATAGGTGCTAAAGCATTCTTCCGTAGCATAGACACAGCGAGGGCTGAAATGGCACCCGGTTGGGCGGTTGATAGGGCTGGGAACATCTCCCGTCAACAGAATGCGCTTATGCTGCTTTTTCGGATCCGGTATCGGAACAGCAGACAGGAGTGCCTGCGTATAGGGATGGCGAGGATGATTGTAGATTTCTTCACAAGTCCCCATCTCAACGATTTTACCCAGGTACATGACCGCAATCTTATCGCAGATATGTTCGATAACCGCCAAATCATGGGAAATGATAATCATGGAAAGATTCAGCTCTTCCTGAATATCCATAAGCAGATTAATGGTCTGGGCTTGAATTGAAACATCCAGAGCAGAAACCGGTTCATCCCCGACAATGAGCAGCGGATTCAAAGCCAAAGCACGAGCGATCCCAATGCGCTGGCGCTGCCCGCCGGAAAATTCATGGGGGTAGCGATTCCCGTATTCAGGCTGTAGACCAACTTTTTTCAAAAGCTCTGCCACTTTGGCAACCTTGTCCTTTTTACTGCAAAACCCGTGGATTTCCATGGGGTCGCCAATAATTCTGTTGATTGACATGCGCGGATTTAATGAAGAATAGGGATCCTGAAAGATTAGCTGCATCTCCTCGCGAAGTTTTGCCGAGTTTGCTGTTTTGTTGTCGGAATAATCCTCGCCGTTAAAATGAATTTTACCGGACGTAGCGTCTATAAGTTTGAGGATGGCAAGACCTACGGTGGTTTTTCCACAACCACTTTCTCCAACTATTCCCAGTGTTTCTCCTTTTTTTACGGAAAAGCTGATTCCGTCCACGGCATAAACAAATTGTTGTTCCCTCTGAAATAAACTTTTGCTAACGGGAAAATAGACTTTCAGGTCATCTATTGTCAGAAGGGGGTCATTCTGATCAGCCATTGATTTTATTTCTCCCATAATTTTTATTGTTATTGGGCTAGAGCCAGCAGCGAACCCAATGCCCAGCTTTTCTTTCGGTGATCTCCGGCATTTTTGTTTTACAAATGTCTATTGCCTTGTCGCACCTCGGATAAAAGAAGCAACCCTGGGGTAGATTTGTTAGGCTTGGAACCATCCCCTTGATTTCCTGCAACCTTTTCCTTACTTTTTTTTGGGATGGAGTGGTTTCACTATCCGGAGATGTTTTTGTCCCCAACACCGGCATCGAACCCATAAGTCCACGGGTGTACGGATGGGTCGGGTTCTCAAAAATTTCAAGAGTAGATGCAGACTCTACAACTTTCCCTGCGTACATAACCATGATTCGATCAGCACTATCGGCGATTACGCCTAGATCAT
Source organism: Desulfuromusa sp. (assembly GCA_023145655.1). Taxonomy (GTDB): domain Bacteria; phylum Desulfobacterota; class Desulfuromonadia; order Desulfuromonadales; family Geopsychrobacteraceae; genus Desulfuromusa. The sequence continues at coordinate 3,318 of JAGLDI010000173.1, forward strand.
GGGTAATCAGGAGAATCGCAGTACTAAAATCTCTTCGGAGTTGTTTCATGAGATCAAGAATCTGAGCCTGAACTGTTACGTCCAACGCCGTAGTTGGTTCATCTGCAATCAGAATTTCCGGATTGCAGGCTAACGCCATGGCAATCATGGCACGCTGGCGCATTCCACCTGACATTTGGTGTGAAAAGGATCGGGCACGTTTTTCAGGCTCTGGAATCTGTACTTTTGACAGCATCTCAACGGCTTTTGCCATGCTTTCTTTTTTGTTTAGTCCCTGGTGGAGGCGAAACATTTCACTGATCTGCCAGCCGATGGTTTTTACTGGATTAAGAGAAGTCATGGGCTCTTGAAAAATCATTGAAATTCGTTTGCCACGAATTTTCTTTACTTCTGACAGAGGCATCCTGGCAATATCCATATTATCAAACAGGATTTTTCCGCCCTCTATTTTTCCCGGTGGTTCAGGAATGAGCCGCATAATACTTTGTGAGGTCACACTTTTTCCGCAACCAGATTCCCCGACAATCCCCAAAACTTCCCCCTTTTCCAGGGTGAATGAAACGTCGTCAACCGCTTTGACGACCCCTCTGGAGGTATGGAAATAGGTTTTTAGATGTTCAACATTCAGCAGCATGTTCCAGGTCTCCACAGATTAACAACTTCAATCAACTTCTTAGTTCGAGAGGTATGCAAGCACGCTTCCACTATTTTTTATAGACGATTTTGCCGTTAACAACAGTCATTTTTATCTGGATCGATCCAATTTTATCCTGCGCCATACTGAAAGGGTTTTTTCCCAAGATAGTCAGGTCAGCCTTTTTCCCCGGGGTGATGGCGCCGAACAACTCAGGTTTCCCATTGGCCCATCCACTGTGCTCAAAATATCCTTTTAACGCAGTTTCAAGATCAATACATTGCTCTGGATACCAAGCTGTTGTCGGGCTGCAACCTGTTCCGCGGCGGATAACAGCGGTTTGAATGGCCAGCATGGGGTTGATCGGTTCAATCGGGGCATCGGAGGAAAATAGGAAGCGGAGACCGATGTCAGCCATGGTTTTCCAAGCATATGCATATTTGCAGCGCTGTTGACCCCAAGATTTTTCGGCGACTTCCCAGTCTGTGAGAATAGCCACCGGCTGGATCCCTGCCCCAATATCCATTTTTTTCATCCTCTCCAGATCTTCTGTTCGAGTCAGCTGGAGATGTTCTATACGATCATTATGACTGCCCGGGTATTTTTTTCTAGCAGCTTCAATGGCATCAAGGCACTGGGTCAGAGCTCTGTCTCCGATTGCATGGATGATAACTCCGCGACCAGTGGCATAAGCTCTTTCCACATTTGTTACCATCTCCTCGGGTGTCATGCACGAAATACCATAATTGTTCACCGAGCCTTCGTACGGTTCGTGAAGATAAGCAGATTTAGCACCCAAGGAGCCATCTGCAAACATCTTAATATGACCATGCCAAAGCATATCGGATTTGGAGTGATGGGTCCTGTTCCAAGTGTCAAAATCGTCTTGTTCATCTTCGTGAACCGTGTGATAAATCCTGAGTTTGAGCTTGCCTTCTTGTTCCAGCTCGTGAAGTATTTTGTATTCAGCTAAAGTTTCGAAGCTGTGAACTGCAGTGATACCGTGGCTAAAGAAAATTTCCTGACATTTCAGAAATGCCTCTTTTCGCATTTTTGTGTCGGGTAACGGAATGGCATACTCTACCAGCTCTCTTTTTTCCCGGATCAGACCTGCTGGATTGTTGGTGTCCGGTTCCCGCTCAATTTTCCCGCCGAACGGCTCCGGTGTGGTCGCTGTTACTCCGGCCAATTCAAAAGCTTTCGTGTTGCACCAGTTGGCGTGCCCACAGATTCGGATCATGACTGTTGGGTTATCTGGTGTCACTTCATCAAGATCATGCCTAGTTGGTTCTCTTTGCTCTTTCCATATATTCTGATTCCAGTTGCGGCCAACAATCCACTGCCCTGGTTCGGTTTTCTCCGCAGCTTTGGCTATAGCTTCCTGGCAGGCTTTAAGGGAGGTTAATCCTCTTAGATCCACCATGCTCAGGGTATATCCAAGAGACCAGACATGGGTATGGGCATCAACAAAGCCGGGGGAAATAAAGCAGCCCGGTAAATGAATTTTCTCTGTATCTACAGGGCATAGAGCCTCAATTTCCTGGTTGGATCCAACGGCTACAATACTGCTGTCTTTGACCAGAATTGCTTCCTGATTTTCAGTTTTAATATTCGGAGTGAAAATTGTGGCAGAGAGAAAAGCTGTATACATAAAAGACCCTCTATTATTTGTTATTAAGAACTGAATGGGGATCGAGTACATCCCTCAGCCCGTCACCCAAGAGATTGAAGCCGAGGACTGTCAGAAAAATAGCAATCCCGGGGAAAATTGAAATCCAATACGCGGTAAAAAACTGTTCCCTGGCATTAGCCAACATTCCACCCCAACTGGGATTGGGTGGTTGAGTCCCCAATCCCAGAAATGAGAGTGAGGCTTCCAGCAATATAGCGTAGGCGATCCCCAGGGTACTTATAACCAAAATTGGTCCGAGGATGTTGGGGAGAATCTGTTCGAACATGATTCTAGTTTGACCATATCCCAAGGCTTTGGCCGCTCTCACGTATTCAATAGACTTGACAGAAAGAACCTGAGATCTTGCGATACGGCAGGTATAGGCCCAGTTGGTTAGACCCAGGGCGATGAAAACATTAACTAATCCGGGGCCCAGCACCGCCATGATCGCCAAGGCAAAGACGAGAGAGGGGATAGAGAGCATGATATTTGTAAACCCCATGATCAGATCATCCCACCAGCGACCGAAAAACCCTGCTGTCACTCCCAATATGACCCCGATAAAGGTGTTGATGAGTTGTGTTACCAAGCCGATACTCAGAGAAATTCTGGATCCGTAGATAACTCTGGATAAAATGTCTCTACCCTGACTATCTGTTCCAAACCAGAATTCTGTATCAGGTGGCTGTTCTGACACCATGAGGTTGGCGTCGTCTACCGGATGATAGGGGGAAATAACTGGAGCAAAAACTGCCACTGAAATAAAAAAGAGGACAAGAACTCCTCCCAAAAAAAGGTTGATTCTCTTCCTGAAATAACGATAGAGCGCTTTCATTGGTATTTTATCCTTGGATCAATGACTGCATACAATAGATCAACCACCAGATTGACAATGAGAAAAGTTAAAATAATCAATAAGATACAACCTTGGGTGACAGGGATATCGCGCTGATAGATGGAATCAACCAGAAGCGATCCGATACCAGGCCATGAAAAGAGTTTCTCGATAACCACCGTGGAACCGATCAGGGATCCGAATTGCAGGCCAATTGTTGTCAGTACTAGAATCATGGTGTTCTGGAGAACGTGTCGGCTATTAACCTGGAGTTCGGAAAGTCCTTTGGATCGTGCGGTCCGGATAAAATCCATGGTTAAGACATCTAGGACTGCAGCTCTGGTTGTTCTGGCGATCAATGCCATGTAGCCGACCCCGAGGGACAAGGCTGGTAGGATCAAATTCATGATACTTCCTTCTCCGTAGCCAGAAGTAGGAAATATTCTTATTTTTACAGACAGAAAAAACATCAACAGCAGACCCAGCCAGAACTGAGGTACTGAAATACCAGATACAGCTCCAACCATAGATAATGTATCCAGCGGGGTGCCATGTCTTATTGCTGATATGAAACCAAGGGGAACACCGATAAACACGGCTATAGCGATCGATGCCAGTGCCAGCTTAAATGTTGGCCAGATTCGATCTGCTAAAAGCTGGGAAACATTTTCCTTGCGGAGAAACGATTTCCCCAGATCTCCCACAGCAAGCCCTTTGATGTAATTCAGATAGCGAACCGGAAGGGGCTTATCAAGTCCCCACTCTTTTTCGAGCTGAGCTATAAGTTCTGGATCTGGGGCTTTGCGTTGATCAAGTGCCAGATATGCAGCACTGCCAGGCAGGATATTCAGCAAAATGAACATAATCAGGGTAATAAAGAATATCGTGGGGATAAACTGCAGTAACCGCTTTATTACATAAGCGCCCATAGCTGCTTTCCTAAGAAATTAAAAAACAGAGCCTTTGGGGAAAGAACCCTCGACCCGACATATAAGTGTTCAGCAGGGATCTGCCTACTGAACACTTATATGATATTGAAGTGGAATTGCACAGACAGCGGTATTTCAACCCATGCCGTCGTCGCCCTTATTTTACATTGGCTCTGGGTGATGTTTCGTCAAGCCAGAGATTGGTGAAGTCCTGAAGCATCATTTCGATGGCAACAGGTTTTATTCCATGTACCCAAGGTTGGTAGGCAATAATTGCCTTGTTGTAGTTAAAGAACCAGAGGGGAGCATCTGCGTGGAGAAAAGCATCTGCCTTGGTCAGATAAACAAGCTTTTGTGTCTGATTGCCAGTCTTTCTGGCCAAATCCAGGTACTTGTCGAACTCGGGGTTACTGTAGGCAACATAGTTGCCGGCTGACGGCAGTGTTTTGGAGTCGAACCGGTTTAAAGCAACCAAGGGGTCAGGACCAGATTCCAGTGACCAGATAAAGGCTTGGTAGTCACCTTTTATTAGACGTTGGGACAACATGCCTCCTTCAAGCTGTTGAGGTTTGACCCTGATATTGATTTTTTTCAGGAAAGGAATAATTGCTTCAATAACTCTTACACCGTAGGACTGACTGTTGGTGCCGATAATCTCAAGATCGAACCCATCGGCATAACCAGCCTCCGCCATAAGTTTTTTTGCCTTCTCCACATTGTATTCATAAGGTGCGAGTTTGGGATTGAAAGCTGGAGAAGTTGAAGGTAGGAATGATGTGGCTCTAAAGGCCTTATTCTTTAAAAGTTTTTTGATGATTAATTCTGAATTCAACGCATAGTTAAACGCTTGACGAACTCGCTTATCAGTAAAGGGTTTATAGTTCATGTTGAAGCCGACAAGGCGAGTATACATTTCTGCAACTTCTACCATATTGCCAGAGAGCTCGGGATCTTTTTGGTAAACTTGATACTGTGCGCCACCAAGCAGGTTGGCATCCAGCTCTTTGGCTCGGAAGGACATGTCTCGGGCTGATCCTTCAGGCATGATCTTATAGACCAGCTTATCCAGATAAGGCCTACCCTCTTCATAATAATCATCAAATTTTTCTAAGACGATTTCACTGCCCTTAACCCATTTTGAAAATTTGAAAGGACCACAACCGACCGGAGCACTGCCGAACCTTTCGCCTTTGCTAACAACTTCTTCTTTTGGGATGATTGCGGTTTCGATTTTATATAGTAGATAGCCTAGCTCCGTTGGATTTTCCATCTCAATTTTAAGGGTGTAGTCATCAATCTTGCTAAGCCCGGAAATAGCGGTAGCCTTTCCTGCTTGAACATCGGCAGCCCCTTTGATGGGCTTGACATAAGCTGTAGCGGAGGATGCCGTTTTGGGATTCATGATTCGGTTGTACGAATAAATAATGTCATCCGCAGTCATACCTCGCCCGTTGTGAAATTTGATATTTTTACGGAGCGTTACGATGTAGGTTTGACCGCCATCGGTTGTTTTAATCTCTGTCGCCAGCTCAGGGACTGGTTTGTTTTGGGATGCATCCCACTTATATAAGCTGCGATGGATATTGAGACCGACAATATAATCCTGAGTATTACCGGTACGATGCATGTCCAACGAAAACACATCACCACCATAGGGGGCACAGAAGACAAAGGATCCTCCTTCACGTACCGCCCATGCGTTAGTATACGCAAACAAGCTAATGAGAAAAAGTGACAGCAGAATGAGCAAGTTTTTTTTCATAGGAACCTCCGTTATGGAAAAATATATTGAGCTAAAATCCCAGTATAAAATCAATATTATTCATGTCAAGAAA
>JAGLDI010000174.1 GCA_023145655.1 Desulfuromusa sp.
CCCCCTTTAAGATTCCCACAACTGCGTAATGTTGCGGTAAAAACTCTGACCCGGATGCAGAGTTACTTTGTTGAAATACTGCCGCTGTTTTTAGTCGCTTCGGTGGTTCTCTGGGCGGGTAAAATGACCGGCACTCTGGAGAAAGTTATTGATGCTTTCAGCCCGGTTGTTGCTGCAATCGGTCTCCCCGTTGAAGTGACAACTGCATTTGTCTTTGGCTTTTTTCGGCGTGATTTCGGTGCCGCCGGCCTCTATGATTTACAGTCCTCAGGAATTTTAAATGCGACTCAATTGACTGTCTCAGCGGTCACTTTGACTCTGTTTGTCCCCTGTGTCGCCCAGTTTCTGGTGATGATCAAAGAGCGTGGCATCAAGGTTGCTCTGATAATTTTTGTTTTTGTTACTGCCCTGGCTTTTTCTTCCGGCTGGGTTCTCAACAAGTTTCTCCTGGCTACCGGTTGGCTGGCGTGAACTGTGGATTCTGTCATAAGGAAATAGATGAAACAGTTGGTGCTCCCGCTGGCGGGAAAAGCTGTGGTGCTTGCTTTGGGGGGTGTCACAAGATTCATTGCCCCTATTGTGGTTATGCAAACCCGGCGCCGAGTAAGTTATTGAGCCATTTTTTAAAAAAGAGTAAAGGATAGATTATGCTAGAGAGGTTGTCTGAAGAAGCAGAAGAAATCTTGGAATCCCTTTGGGTGATGACAGTTGAAGGAGACAATGTCGGTTGCCTGTTGACCTCCTTGAAGGTCGAAACTAATTCTGCTGAACTTTTAGAATTAGTCCAGAGAGCTTTTGTTGAAGTGCGTGCTGACCGGGTTTATCTCCGTAAAGAGGGTCGTCCAGAAGCACAGATGACGGTTCGTAGACATCGTTTAGCCGAGCGCCTTACGATGGATATCCTTGGAATTGCCGGAGCTGAGGGGAACGATCAAGCCTGTCAATTTGAACATTTGTTGCGTCAGGGGGTCGATACCAAGCTCTGTACTTTGTTGAATCATCCCACGACCTGCCCACATGGTAATCCAATTCCACCGGGGGAGTGTTGTATCGAGGCACGGAAGCAGGGTGAACCGGGAATTGTTGCACTGACCGAACTGAAATCGGGTGAGACAGGAGAGATTGCCTACCTGGCTGCAAGTGATGATAAAAAGATGCAGAAGTTGATGAGTATGGGGGTTCTGCCAGGGAGCCAAGTGACTCTGATGCAAAAGTTTCCCAGCTACATTTTCAAGGTTGGGAACTCACAATTTGCTGTCGATGATATGTTGGCAAGGGAGATTCACATCCGTCGATAAATGAAATGAAGTGCAAATCTAATAACCTATGTAAAATCATTTCTATGGTTTTTTTAAATCTTTACTAAGGGCGGATGGAAGCAGCAGTTTTTAGCTGATCAATTCCTTGCTGTTCAGCTGTTAGCCATGTTATTTTTCTTTGCTGCACTTTTATAAATATAATATTGCCTTTTTGGACTTTTCAAATGTCAAAAATAACAGAAGTTAACAAAGAGCCACCTCTTGAGCATCTGGCTATTATCATGGATGGAAATGGTCGTTGGGCTAAGCAGCGAGCGTTACCAAGAATTGCTGGACATAAGCGCGGCGTTGAGACAGTGACCAAGATTGTTGATGAATGTGTTCGTCATGGGATCCGTTTCCTGAGCCTGTTTGCTTTCAGTTCTGAGAACTGGGGTCGTCCACGTCCTGAAATTGATGCATTGATGGGTCTATTGTTGCAATTTCTGGCATCGCAAAGAAAAAAAATGCTGCGTGAAGGGGTCAGGCTGCAGGTGATTGGTGATTCCTCCCGCCTGTCGCAATCCATTCAGGAGGCCCTTGCTGATGCTGAAAAAGAGACTGCAGCAGGGGAAACCCTGACTTTAGTCCTGGCTCTTTCCTATGGTGGCCGGGATGAGATTATGCGTGCCGCCAAACAAATTGCCCGGGAGGCTCTTGCCGGTTCTCTGGACATTGATCAACTTGATAACCGTTCTTTTTCAAGGTTTCTTGATACCGGGGATATTCCCGAACCCGACCTGCTAATTCGGACCAGTGGAGAAATTCGGATCAGTAACTTTTTACTTTGGCAGACGGCTTATTCCGAGTTGTATTTTACCGATGTTCTTTGGCCCGATTTTGATGCTGAGGAGTTACAAAAAGCTCTGGATGCTTATTTATGCCGTAAACGCCGCTTTGGTCTTGTCGATGTCTAACCGGCAATTTTCAACACAGCAATCGCGGTCTCGAAAACGCTTTTCAACAGTCTGCTAATAACGTTTGAAACAAGGAGTTTAGTGATTAAACAGCGCATTATTACTTCCATCGTTGCCTTGCCATTATTGATTTTATTGCTCGGATATGCCAATCCAGCAGTTTTTTCTGTTTTTGTGGCTCTGGTGCTATTTTTAAGTTTAATTGAGTTTAATCGGATGGGCTTGGGAGCGGAGCATCGTTTTGAGCAGTGGCTTGCATCTGCTACCGGAGCATCGGTCATTGCCCTCTTATTTTATGAACAGGAAGCATTGCTGTTTCCCCTGTTCACTGCGGCGGTACTGGTTTTTTCGCTACTATTCCTGTTCCGCCTATCAGTGATCACTGAAGTTCACCATCGTTTAGGGTGGATCGTTCTTGGTTTGGTGTATCTCCCTTTTCTATTGGGGCATTTGATTCCGTTGCGCATGCTGGTTGATGGTCGACAATGGATATTTTTGACCCTCATCGCAATAATGAGTTGTGATACCTGTGCTTATTTTGTTGGCAGTAAAATTGGAAAACGTAAGCTCTATCCTGCTGTCAGCCCAAATAAAAGTGTTGAAGGTGCGATTGGCGGTGTAGTTGGTTCGGTGCTTGGGGTATTACTGGCAAAGGTCTCTTTTTTGCCGATAATCGGTTTTTTTGACGCGGTGTTGATTGGTCTCCTTCTCGGGGGGATGGGGCAGCTTGGTGATCTGTTTGAATCGTTGTTAAAGCGTGCCTGTCAGGTTAAAGACTCGGGAAATATGATTCCCGGACATGGTGGAATTCTGGACCGCCTGGATAGTTTGTTGTTCGCATTTCCACTCATCTATTATATTGCCCGGTATGGTTACGGAAGTTGAGTGCTCAGTTGAAAAAAATAGCGGTTCTGGGTTCGACAGGATCAATAGGGGTCAGTACTTTAGAGATTGTCAACGCATTTCCTGAGCGTTATCAGATTGTTGCTTTGACTGCTGGCAGTAACATCGATTTGCTGCTGCAACAGATCCGACTTTTTTCTCCCCGTATCGTCTCGGTCATTTCAGATGTTGATGTCCAGAAACTGAAGTCGCAACTTGAGGGGGTTGATGTCCAGATCTGCTCCGGTGTTACTGGGATGATTAGTTGTGCGACAGCCTCGGAGGTTGATATGGTTGTTGCCGCGGTTGTTGGTGCTGCGGGTCTGGTGCCGACGATGGCGGCAATAAAGGCGGGTAAGGATGTTGCCCTGGCCAATAAAGAGACTCTGGTGACAGCCGGCAGTTTAATTATGGCAGAAGCGAAGCGGCAAAAAATCAACCTGCTTCCCGTTGACAGTGAACATTCAGCAATTTTTCAATCCCTTGCCGGTCAACGTCGTGAAGATGTTAGGCGCTTGATTCTGACTGCATCAGGAGGACCGTTCCGGGAGTACAGCTTGGCTCAATTTGCCACCGTCACCCCTGCAGATGCTTTGGCTCATCCAAACTGGGATATGGGGCGAAAAATTTCTATTGACTCTGCAACTATGATGAACAAGGGGCTGGAAGTCATTGAAGCTCACTGGCTATTCAATTTTCCCGCAGCGATGATCGATGTCCATGTCCATCCGGAAAGTATCGTCCATTCGTTGGTTGAGTACCAGGATGGAGCGGTTATGGCGCAGTTGGGAGTTCCCGATATGAAAACTCCTATTGCCTATGCCCTGGCTTGGCCGGAGAGATTACCGTTGTCCCAAAAGCCCCTTGATCTGTGTGGGATGGGACAATTGTCATTTTCAGAACCGGATAAAGTGTTTTTTCCGTGTTTGCAGCTTGCGTATGATGCTTTGGCCAGTGGCGGAACGGTCCCGGCAGTTATGAACGCCGCAAATGAAGTTGCGGTTGAGGCTTTTTTAACTAACCAACTCAGCTTTTTGAAAATTTCACAAGTCATAGAAAAAGTGATGTATCTGCACCGGAGTGAGAATCTGACTACGGTGGAACAAGCGTTGCGCGCAGATCTATGGGGACGCCGCAAGGCACAGGAACTGATTAGTGGAGGAGTTGTATGACAACGATTATGGCTGGCATTTTGATGCTGGGGGTGCTGGTTTTTATTCATGAACTAGGACACTTTGTTGTCGCCAAAATGTGTGGTGTTAAAGTCCTCAAGTTTTCTCTCGGGTTCGGTCCCAAACTGGTGTCGCACCGTGGTGAAGAAACAGAATATCAGATCTGTGCCATTCCTCTGGGTGGGTATGTGCAGATGCTTGGTGAGGGGAGCGGAGAGCAGGGGGAGGATATTGAACTCTCTGCAGAAGAAAAAGCCCGCTCTTTTGCCGAACAATCGGTTGCAAAACGATTAGCTATTGTTTCGGCTGGTCCGGTGATGAACCTGATTCTCCCCCTGTTGATTCTGCCAATTTCATTTATGGTTGGAGTGCAGATGCCAACCTATCTGGAGCAATCTACCTGTGTCGGTTATGTTGTCCCTGAATCAAATGCAGCCACTGCTGGCTTTCATTCCGGCGACTGTATCACTGCGGTGAATCAGCAGACTGTCAGCAATTGGAGTGAAACCAATAAAAACTTTATTTCTCTGGCCGGTTATGACTTGCTGTTTCAGGTTGACCGGGATGGGGAGGTGTTGCAGTTAAGAGTTCCGGCAGATAACGACAGTTTACAGGGGCTGCAAGCCTTGGGATTTTTCCCCCGGCAGGCTGCGCGTATTGGTGGGTTGGCTCCAGATATGCCAGCTGCTGCAGCTGGATTGCAGGAAGGGGATCTGATCCTGGAGATAGGGAATTATCCAATTTCTTCCTGGTATGATTTGAAGGATATTGTGCAGAAAACTGGCAACCAGACCGTTTCGATTCGGCTGAAACGTGCTGGACAACCCCTGACTGTTGACTTGACCCCGCAGCAGAGTGGTGGTGAAGGTGATTTTTTGCTTGGCATTTCCCCTTCCTACGACTCGGAGTTAAAACAGTTTGGTTTCTTTGCTGCTATCCGTGAAGGAAGTGTCCGAACCTGGGAGCTGATTGAGTTAACGGTTGTTTTTGTGCAGAAGCTGTTCAGCGGTAACGTCTCGACAAAAAATATCGGTGGTCCAATTACTGTTATCCAGATTGCCGGGCAGGCAGCCCAGACAGATTTGTCAGCAATTTTGTCAATTTTAGCCTTTATTTCTATTCAGCTGGGAATTTTAAATCTGTTGCCTATCCCAATTTTGGATGGTGGGCATATTCTCTTTTATGTCATTGAGTTAATTATCCGGCGACCGGTTTCAATCCGTATCAGAGAAATGGCCCAGCAAGTTGGTATGGCGATGTTGCTGATGTTGATGGTTTTAGCTTTCTACAATGATATAATAAGGTTATGGGGATAGTGGAGAATTCTGCCGGGCCAAAGATACTGACCCTCGATAGCTCATCTTTGAGCGGTAGTGTCTCGCTGTGTCAAGGAGAACTTCCGGTTGCTGAATCTCTGTTAAATATTCGCAGTACCCACAGTGAAAAATTATTGAAGCAGATTGATTCTTTGCTTGATGAGAGCGGATGGCAGCTTGCTGATCTCGATCTTTTAGCGGTAGTGACCGGACCCGGTTCTTTTACCGGCCTGCGGATCGGGATCGCCACCATCAAGGGGATTTCTCAGGTTCTCAATAAACCCGTTGTTCCTGTCTCATCCCTGCAAACTGCAGCAATGAATTTACCATTATCCCCGGTCCCTATTTGTGCTTTTCTTGATGCGAGAAAGAGTGAGGTCTATACGCAGCTTTTCGACTGGCATCCTGCTGCCGGACCAGTTGCAATTGATCGTCCAGAAGTTTTGCCTCCGGAACAGTTGTTGATGCGCTTCTCAGGGCAGGTTGCTCTGGTTGGAGATGGGGTTTTTCTCTATCGTCAGCTGATTGAGGATATTCTTGCTGAACGGGCTCTGCTTCCAGTTGCTCCAGCTCATCAGTTACATGCAACAAAAGCTTCCTGGCTGGCGCTGCAGGCGTATCAATCTGGATTGTTCTACAGTGCTGCGGAAATTCTTCCAACCTATATTCGTCCTTCTGATGCTGAATTGACTTTATCTAAAAAACAAACCGGCTAAAGTCAGGGTTAATTGTTGACAATTTTGCGTCAATTTGGTTACTTTAAGAAAAACTTCTACTCAATTTAATCCACTTACATGCTCGGAGGTGCCAATGGACATTGATCAGACCCTTTTGCAAAATCTTACCGAGACTAACCCCCGTTTTCGCATGCTTTATGAGGAACATACTCTATTTGAAAAAAAGTTATCTGAGTATGATAAAAAAGGCTATCTCTCCCCACAGGAAGAGCTTGAAAAAAATAATATAAAAAAGATGAAACTTGTTGGCAGGGATGAAATGGAAAAAATTATCAATTCAGTGCCCGCCTGACCCCGATTTTAACAACGGGATGTTTTGATACAGCAAAGGGTTTAAGCGGATGCTTAAGCCCTTTGCTGTATTTTATAAACAATAAATGATACTTATTCTGCAAGTTACGCTGCCTGGATTAATGATGTGCTATGGTTAAATCTGCAGCAAAGATCAAAATTGTCGCAAACTGGTAACCAATGCGGCAATTTGAGTAATGAGCAGGACGAACTGATTTAAATAAATTTTAGCACGACCGGAAATTTGAGGAGGAATAGATGGAATTGACCGGATCACAGATTTTACTCGAGTCCTTAAGGCTTGAAGGGGTAGATACCGTTTTTGGTTACCCCGGAGGAGCCGTTATTAATATTTATGATGATCTCTATGAGTCTCCGATCAATCATATTCTTACCCGGCACGAACAGGCGGCTGTCCATGCGGCAGATGGTTATGCGCGGTGTACTGGTAAGGTTGGTGTTGTTATTGCGACCAGTGGCCCCGGTGCAACTAATACCGTGACGGGAATTGCGACAGCCTATATGGATTCAATTCCGATGGTGGTTATCACCGGTCAGGTTCCGACACCATTAATTGGAAATGATGCGTTCCAGGAAGCGGATATGTGCGGCATTACCCGTCCCTGCACCAAACATAATTATCTGGCGAATGATATTCGTGATCTTGCCAGAATTATAAAAGAAGCTTTTTATATCGCTCGAACGGGCCGACCAGGGCCGGTATTGATTGATCTGCCAAAGGATATTCAAGTCACTAAGCATAAATTCAACTATCCCGATAAGGTTAATTTGCGCGGTTATAAACCCACTTATGGTGGTAATATTCGGCAGATAGAAAAAGCAGCCAAACTGATTCTTGAAGCGCGTAAGCCGGTTTTGTATGTTGGTGGTGGAATCACTCTGGCTGCCGCTGAGGATGAATTGCTTAAGCTGGTAGAACAGACCCGTATTCCGGTTACAACAACTCTGATGGCAATGGCTGCATTCCCCCAAAGGCACCCTTTAGCGCTGGGAATGTTGGGGATGCATGGAACCTTTTATGCCAATATGTCGGTAACAGAATGTGACTTGCTTATTGCTGTTGGTTCCAGATTTGATGACCGGGTGACTGGTCGAATTGATAGTTTTGCTGAGAAGGCCAAGGTTATTCATGTCGATATTGACCCAACTTCAATTGGTAAAAATGTCGAAGTTGATGTGCCAATTGTTGGTGATTTAAAAGATGTTCTCGGTAAATTGCATGGTTTCCTGAATCAAAAACCTGAATTGGTTGAAGATCTGGTTGAAGCAACAGATGAGTGGCGTACCACGATTACCGAGTGGAAAGAGCGTCACCCGATGACATATCGCCCCTCCAAATCAACTATAAAACCACAATTTGTCATTGAGAAAATCAGTGAGATGACAGATGAAAATGCGATTATTACAACAGAGGTTGGTCAACATCAGATGTGGGCCGCCCAGTTCTTTACCTTCAGACAACCGAAGACATTTTTGACCTCTGGTGGCTTGGGAACTATGGGATTTGGCCTTCCTTCTGCGTTGGGAGCACAGGTTGCTTATCCCGATCGTCAGGTGATTGATATTTCTGGTGATGGATCTTTCCAGATGAACTCCCAGGAATTAGCAACTCTGGTGCAGTATCAGTTGCCGGTTAAAATTGCTATCCTCAACAATAATTATCTGGGAATGGTACGTCAATGGCAGCAGATGTTTTTTGAAAAACGTTACAGCCAGACGGTTATGGAATTGCCGATTGATTTTATTAAACTTGCAGAGGCCTATGGAGCGACAGGTTTGCAGGCAACAAAAGTTGACGAAGTCGAAGCAACTATTAAGCAAGCTTTGGAGATTCCTGGACCGGTTCTGATGAACTTTAAGGTTTCCCGTGAAGAGAATGTCCTACCCATGGTTCCGGCGGGTAAGGCCATTCATGAAATGGTACTTGCCTCATAATTTATTGATGTTTTTGGTAGTAGCCTGTCGGACAATCAGGGCTGAAGCGAAAATTTGGCTGCTTGAGATCAAATTTCAGCTCGGGAGGATTAAATAGATGAAACATACAATTTCGGTTCTGGTAGAGAATGAGTTTGGTGTTCTTTCCCGAATCTCAGGATTATTTTCCGGTCGGGGTTTTAATATTGAAAGCCTCTCTGTCGCTCCAACGATGGATGCTGATCTCTCGCGCATGACTTTGGTGACACGGGGTGATGATCGGATTCTGGAACAGATTACGAAACAACTGAACAAACTCATTTCTACCATCAAGGTTGTTGATTTTACCAATGGAGAATATATTGAACGTGAGTTGGCTTTGATCAAAGTTTCAACCGATGCTGAGACCAGGGCTGAAGCGTTGCGAGTTGTTGATATCTTCCGGGCTAAAGTTATTGATGTAACACCTAAATCTTATACGGTTGAAATTACCGGAGCTCCGGCAAAGATCAATGGTATCTTAGAATTGTTGCGACCCATGGGGATTAAGGAAGTTGTCCGTTCCGGCCCAGTGGTGATTGGTCGTGGTGCTAAAGGGGTAGTTGGTTAATTTTTCTTAGATGGGGTTTTTATGCAAAACAGAAATCAACTGATTGTTAGTGAAGGTTATCCATTTATTGTCTTGTTCGGCTTTGTCACACTGGTCTTCGCTCTTTTAGGTTGGATCTTTTTGACTCTTTTGTTTTTATTTTTAACCCTGTTCAGCACCTATTTTTTTCGTAATCCAGAGCGGGTTATCCCTGCGGGTGAGGATCTGCTGATTGCTCCGGCTGATGGTAAAGTTATCTTTGTCGGTGAGGTTCAGGAAAATCGTTATTTTAAAGAACCGGTGACTAAGGTCAGTATTTTTATGTCGGTTTTTAATGTGCATGTCAATCGGGTCCCCTGTGGTGGGAAAGTGATTGATATGTACTACAATAAGGGTGGTTTTGTTAACGCCTCTTATGATAAGGCCAGTGAGAGTAATGAACAGTCAGGGATTCTTCTGGAAAGAGCGGATGGCTCGAAAATTCTGTTTGTCCAGATTGCCGGATTGATTGCACGGAGAATTGTCACCTATCCCGTTATTGGTGATTTATTGCAGTGTGGAACCCGATATGGGTTGATCCGCTTTGGCTCGCGGGTTGATATCTATTTTCCAAAAACAGCTGACGTAACAGTAACTCTTGGCGAGCGGACTGTTGCTGGCGAGACCGTGCTGGGGACTTTATCTTGAGTGATGACTGTTTAAGAAGTGAGAAACGGGAAAATCTGCGTAAGGGGGTTTACATCCTCCCCAATCTGATTACTGCTGCAGGAATTTTTGCCGGATTCTACGTTATAATAGCTGCGACTGACGGCCATTATGACCGGGCCGCCTGGTTTATTTTAGTTGCTGCGATCTTCGATGGTTTAGATGGGAAGGTTGCCAGGCTGACGGGGACCAGCAGCAAGTTTGGAGTTGAACTCGATTCTCTGGCGGATGTTATTTCCTTTGGTGTCGCACCGGGAGTTCTATTATATCTCTGGGCATTGAGACCTTTCGGTAAGCTGGGCTGGTTGGCTGCATTTCTCTATGTAATCTGTGGTGCTTTACGACTGGCTCGTTTCAATGTGCAGGTTTCTACAGTTGAGTCGAGACGCTTTGTCGGCATACCTATCCCGGCGGCAGCCTGCATTGTTGCGACCTGTGTCCTATTATTTTATGAGTTGGGTGGTACCGGGACAATTAAGATGTTTTCCATGGTTGTTCTGGTTTTTATCCTGGCATTTTTAATGATCAGTAATGTGGAATATCTTTCACTGAAGGATCCTGAGCTGTTCAAGCGGCAGCCATTCTTGATCCTGGTTGTTGCCATAATGTTACTGATTGTTGTTGTTGCCAAACCTGAGGTGATGCTGTTCCTGGTTGGAATGGCCTATATGGTATCCGGACCCGTAGTCTCTTTCCTCGGCTGGCGAAAAAAACGTCGGCAGACAAATGAGATTTCTCCGGAATCTTGAACCGTAGAGTTGGATGAGAAGGGCGTAAGACCGGACATAAAATAACTTGACTTGTTTGGTTATTTTATGTTGAAACTATTATTAATTATAAAAGCATTGAAGAGGAGTAGTAAGCGTCCTGTTTGTTTGAGAGAGCCAGTGTTTGGTGTGAACTGGTACAAAAAGACGTTGAACTCGCCTTGGAGCTGCAGAGATGAAGCTGTACAGCAGTTAGTTTCTGTCGTGACCCGCGTAAAGGGGGAAAGAAGGTTCGCTTTTTAAAAGGGCGGATGAATCAGGGTGGTACCGCGAAGTTAAAATTTTCGCCCCTGTCTATTTAAATAGACAGGGGCTTTTTTGTTACCTGGAACTGTGAGTAACCGGTGGATGGAGAGTGCGAGTGCTTGGATTGAATAAGCGATTCAAAAAAATCTTAGTCCCACTTTTAAAGTGCGACGGTGTTTTTTTGGCCGCTTAAGCAATTCAATGACTTGTGCTATTCACCGCCGATTGTTCACTGATCCAGGTTTATGAAAGGGGGTGGTTCTGCAGTGGAATCTGACCTGAGTGACCTGAATATTGAAATATGTCAAAATGAAGCAATCAAGGTGAACTACCCCGGATTCGAGTGATTGGGGGAAACTTTTAAGGAGTCTATTATGAGTCAAAAAGAAAACATTATTATTTTTGATACTACGTTACGTGATGGTGAACAATCACCAGGTGCGAGTATGAATATTGAAGAGAAACTGCGAATTGCTCATCAGTTGGAACGGTTGAATGTCGATGTTATTGAAGCCGGGTTTCCAATTGCTTCTGATGGTGACTATGAGGCAGTTAAAAAAATTGCTCAAACAATTAAGGGACCGCAAATTGCCGGGCTGTCACGTTCCAGTAACATGGATATTGACCGTGCCTGGGATGCTTTAAAGTATGCTGGTGAACGGGGGCGGATACACACCTTTATTGCTACCAGTGACATTCATATGAAGTATAAGCTCAAAATGAGTGAACAGGAGGTTCTGGATGCTGCTGTCGCTGCAGTCACTCGTGCAGTTAGTTATACGCCGAATGTTGAATTCTCTGCTGAAGATGCAGTACGGACGCAACGCCCATTTTTGGCTAAAGTGATCACAGCCGTTATTGAAGCTGGGGCGACGACGGTTAATATCCCTGATACGGTTGGCTATACGATTCCATCAGAATATTATGACATTATCCGTTATCTGAAAGAGAATGTCAGTAATATCGATCAGGCGATTATCTCGGTTCACTGCCATAACGATCTCGGATTGGCTGTTGCAAACTCTTTAGCAGCGGTTCAGGCAGGTGCCAGACAGCTTGAGTGTACCATTAACGGTATCGGTGAACGTGCTGGTAACTGCTCCCTTGAAGAGGCCGTTATGACCTTGCGTACCCGGCAGGATATCATGCCATACGCAACAAATGTTGTGACTGAGCAGATCATTCCATCGAGTAAGATTCTGTCAACTATTACCGGGATTCATGTCCAGCCGAACAAGGCGATTGTTGGAACCAATGCTTTTGCTCATGAAGCAGGGATTCATCAGCATGGGGTGCTGATGGATAAGTCGACTTACGAAATTATGACACCCGAATCGGTTGGCTTGAATCAGAATAAACTGGTTCTTGGGAAACATTCAGGTCGACATGCTTTTATTGATCGCCTCAAGCAACTTGGTTACGATCTTTCCAAAGAGGAAATTCAGAAAGCATTTGTCCGCTTCAAAACCCTGGCTGATTTGAAAAAAGAGATCTTTGATGAAGACCTCGATGCGATTGTTGCTGATGAGATCCTGCGGGTTCCTGAAACCTACAAACTGGAGCAGATGAACGTCAGCTCCGGCTCTTTTGCGGCCCCGACGGCAACGGTTGAGATGGATGTTAAGGGGAAAATCAAGAAAATTGCAATTATCGGTGACGGTCCGGTTGATGCTGTTTTCAAGGCGATCAAAAAATTGACCAAAAGCAAGGCGACTCTTCTCAACTTCTCGGTTGGGGCCATCACTGGTGGAACCGATGCGCAAGGTGAGTGCAGTGTTCGTCTCCGGTCAGCAGAGGGTCGAGAAGTCCTTGGCCAGGGGGCTCATCCCGATATTATTGTCGCCAGTGCCAAGGCCTATATTAATGCGTTAAATAAGCTGGTTGTTGCTGAAAAACGGTCTCATACCAGCATCTAGAGTTGCGCTGAAATAAATTATACAGGAGTACACATGGGTAAAACATTAGCAGAAAAAATATTTGACAGCCATATCCGAGATGAGCCGTTTCCGGGGGCGAAAGTTCTTAACCTGGATCGGGTTCTCTGCCACGAAATCACCACCCCAGTGGCAATTGCTGACTTGGTCTGGCGTGAAAAGGATCGTGTTTTTGATAAAAATAAACTGAAAGTTGTCATTGATCACGTCACCCCTTCAAAGGATACGAAGACGGCAACCCAGGCTAAAATTCTGCGGGATTGGGCTCGTCGACATGAGATTCCTGACTTCTTCGATATCGGACGTAATGGCGTTTGCCATGCGATATTTCCGGAAAAGGGCTATATCCGCCCTGGATTCACCGTCATCATGGGTGATAGTCACA
>JAGLDI010000175.1 GCA_023145655.1 Desulfuromusa sp.
GGCAGATCGTACAGTCGTCTTCAACCGGGGCGTGACCGAATACAAATGGACCCTGATAACGGCTATGGCAGTCAAGACACAGATCGTTAGTCCGCTCATGGGTGTTCAAATCACCGTGCGGGTTGTGGCAGTCACCGCAGTTCATCTTTCCCTCTTTGATCGGGTGATGAGATGGGAAGTTGGTTTTAGCCATCATCTCCATGTGACAGGAGAAGCAGAGCTCAGGATCTTCTTGTTTCAGGCTAGCTTTGAGGGGTTTTTCAGCGTGCATGATGTGGCACTCAGTGCAGCTGAGGTCAGCAAGCGCATGCTCGCTGTGGGCCCAGTCCATCAGATCACCATCGGTATGGCATTTGGCGCAGATGGCACCCACTTCTTCGGATGTTAATTCAGCAGGACGGAGAATGAGATCGGTGTCTCCCTCGGCATCAACGTGCAGGCTGCCGGGACCGTGGCAGGTTTCGCAGCCTTTTTCTGCACCGAGCATTTCAAAATCGGCTAAACGACCATGAATGGTGTGGGCAAAGCCTTCACCACCAGTGCTGGTGGGGAAATCTTCGCCGGCCATATCGTCATGGCATTCGAGACAAGTGTCTTGTCCGACATAGGTGGCACCTTCAATCTGCGGCATGGTCAACATCTTTTCCCTGATTGCACCCGTGGCACATGCGGCCAGGATCAACAGCAGGGGAAGAAGTTTCACCAGTCTGCCGGTTTTTGTGCCGGTTGACTTGAATAACATGTTACCTCCTTTAGGTTCTCAAAATGCGAGTTGAACAACTTACCTTTCTTGTTTTTATTAAATTCACCCCGGTACCGTAAAGGCCTCCTTTCTGCCGGGAAATATGAGAAAGTCTCTATGTATGGTAATTTTTCACATGATGTACTTTACACGCGAATAGAATTCTCTTGAAGCAAATACTTTTAATGGGTATATTAGCGCTGGAAATAGTCTAAATTCACAATATTCAAATAGTTACATCCGTTTGCCACATAACTTATGTTAATATTGCAAAAACTAGATATGTAGATAGCCCTATGGACACCCGATATTTTAAAACTCTGGTTACCGTCGTAGAAACTGGTAGTTTCTCTAACGCTGCGCGACACCTTAATCTGACTCAGTCGGCGATATCGCAACGGATCAAATTTCTTGAGGAAGCTTTTGGTCATATTCTGTTTGACCGTTCCGGAGGAAATATCCTGTTGACTGTGGCGGGTGAAGTGGTGTTGGAGAGTGCTCGACGGATTGTTGGTGTAGAGGAATCACTGCTCGGTCGATTGAAGCAGCTCAATGGTCGACAAAAGGTCTCTCTCTGTTGCACCCCGACCTTTGGCGCAGTCTATCTGTCAGGAGTTCTCAATCGATTTATGCTGGAAAGTGGCGGGGCCCCGGCCGATCTGAATTTTGTCCTCAATAATCCGGATGAGGCTCTCGAAGGGGTGTTAAACAAGGAGTATGACATCTCCATTGTTGAACATTCTCCTAATACTGATTTCAGTATGTTCCAGTCATATCCTTTGCCGCAGGATGATCTGGTCTTTGTTGCGTCACCCAAATTGAATTTATCCACCAGTGAGTACAATATCCGTTCAATATTTTCCTATCCATTGTTTGTCCGGGAAGAAGAATGCAGTTCCCGGCAGCTGCTGGTTCGGGGTCTGGAAGAGCAGGGGAGAAGTTTGGCTGATTTTGCCTCAGTTGTGACTTCTGATGATTTACGTCTGACCCGACAGTCTATTCTTGCCGGTGGCGGGATCTCTTTCATGTCAAAAAGTCTGGTATGTGAATATCTTGAAACCGGTCAGATGGTGGAGTGTGAGGTGAAAGGGTTTCCCAAAAACCGTCAACGCAAAGTGATCATGGAAAAAGGGCGCGAGAAGGAAAAATTGCTCTGTAGTTTAGCCCGGTGTATTTTTAATGTGATGGATGTCCCTTCCCCGATTTAGATTTTTAAAGTATCTCCAACTGTACAACCGTTTCAATATGAGCTGTCTGTGGGAACATATCAACGGGTTGTAACTGTTTTATCCTGTAACCATTACTGGTCAGAACTTTCAAATCACTGGCAAGACTGTCTGGATCACACGAAACATAGATAATCTGTCTTGGTTTAAGTTGATAAAGGGTTTGTAACAGTTCCGCAGAACACCCTTTTCTGGGGGGGTTGATGGTTACGAGAGAGGGGGCTTTCCCCCCATGTTTTTGTAACTCTTCGGCGGCATCTCCAGCAAAAAAACGGCAGTTATGCAGGTCATTCAGGCGGCTGTTTTCTGTCGCATTGCGGACCGCTCCGGCGACAGATTCAATCCCGTCAACTTCGCCAGCATCTTTTGCCAGATGGAGGGCGATCCCCCCAATCCCGCAGTAGAGATCAACAACTTTGTCCTGTTTATTTAGGTTTGCCCACTTTCGCACTAGAGCATAGATCCGGGTTGCTTGCACGGTATTGATCTGGAAAAATGCCTCCGGGGAGATCCGTAAGCGGATATCACCAACCCTTTCAATCAGATCGGGAAGCCCCTGTAGTTTTAGAGTCTTCTCACCCATAATCACATTTCCCGATGAACGGTTCAGATTCTGGTGGACACCGATCACCTCTGGAACTTTCCGTATCAGAGCCTTTGCCAATTTTGGAAGCTGTTGCAGATCGCGAAAATTGCAGACAAATGTTACCAGCGCCTTACCGCTGAATGGGCTGATCCGAATCAGCAGGTGGCGAAGCAGCCCCCTTTGCTGCTGGGATTGGTAAACCGAAATTTTCTGTCGTTGTACTTCATCGCGAACCACACTGGCAATTGTGTTGATCAGCGGATGGTGAACCGGACACTCAGAACAATCAATCACATCATGACTACCCCGCCTGTAGAGCCCGATCAAAACTTTTTCCCGGTTACGGGAGAAGACCAGTTTGGCGCTGGCACGGTAGCCAAAATTGGGGTCAGAAGGGAGCACCGGGGGCACTTGAACTTCTTCCAATAGCCCCTGCTGCAACAGGGCTTCTGCTACCCGTTGTTGTTTAAACAGCAGTTGGTCGCCGTATTTCATCTCGATCAGCGGACATCCCAGACAATCCCCTGCTACTTTGCAGGCAATATTTGTTGTCCGTTGTGGAGAATTGCGCACCACTCTCTGCAGTCTGGTGAAAACGTGGGTACGGCCGATATGTTCAACTTCAGCAATAACTGTTTCCCCGGGGAAAGCACCCTGGACCAGTGCAATCCTGTTTTGAAAGGGGGCCAGTCCGATACCATCATGATCGAGGGAATCAATCGTGAGTTTAATGGTTTCCTTCGCCATTTTTTTTCTAGAGGATGTTTTTTTTGTCGGTTTTTTCATGGACACTTTCTTCTGTGACGGTTATTGGAAAAAAGGCAGATTACTCTGTGCCTTGTATCGATGTCAAACCATTGCTTCTGCTTGCTTGAAAGGGGGAACTTGGATAGACTGCGCGACGCAAGTTCTCTTTAGTCCGAGATCTTCGAATCTCCCTGGGAGCTTCATGTCCTCCCCCTTTGAAAAAGGGGGATTGCGGGGGATTCTTCTATATCCCCGTAACTCTGTGGTCAACATATTAATCAGGAGTAACCCATTGCGACACAAAACCCGGCAACTCAAGTTAGGCGATTTCGCTATCGGTGGTGATGCACCGATCAGTGTTCAGTCGATGTGCAATACCGATACCCGTGATGTCACGGCGACATTGACACAGATAGAAGCATTACAGATCGCCAAATGTGAAATTGTCCGCTGTGCGGTTCCCGATCAGGATGCCGCTGTGGCGTTGGGTGCGATCAAGCAGGGTTGTCAGATACCATTAATTGCTGACATCCATTTTGATTATCAGCTGGCACTGACTTCGGTCGAACAGGGGGTGGATGGTTTGCGTTTGAATCCCGGCAATATCGGGGAGCGCTGGAAGATAGAGGAGGTGGTCAAAGCTTGTGTGGAGCGACAGGTTCCGATTCGAATCGGGGTCAATGCAGGCTCACTGGAGAGGGAGCTATTACAGAAGTATGGTCATCCCACTGCGGAAGCAATGGTTGAGAGTGCTCTGGCACATATCCGGATTCTCGAAGATCTCCATTATCAGAACATCAAGGTGAGTTTGAAAGCTTCAGATATTGACCGGACGGTTGCTGCTTACCGGATGTTGGCAAAACAAGTTGATTACCCCCTCCATATCGGCATTACCGAAGCGGGAACCACCTGGAGTGGTACCATCAAGAGTGCTATCGGCTTGGGGACGCTCCTCTATGATGGAATTGGCGATACCTTGAGAGTTTCTTTAACCGGCGATCCGGTGGAAGAAGTTCGGGTTGGTTGGGAGATTCTCAAAAGTTTACGCTTGCGGGAGAAGGGGCCGATCTTTGTCAGTTGTCCCACCTGTGGGCGTTGCCAGATTGAGCTGATTGAAATTGCTGAAGAGGTTGAACAGCGCCTGGCAGACTTTCCCCAGCCATTGACGATTGCCGTAATGGGTTGTGTGGTGAATGGTCCAGGTGAAGCGCGCGAGGCTGATCTGGGGATTGCCGGAGGAGTGGGGCAGGGAATTCTGTTCCGGCATGGTGAAGTGGTGCGTAAGGTGCCACAGTCTGAGCTGGCCGATGCGTTGGTTGCAGAAGCCTGGAAGATGATTGAGAAACAACAGGGACAGGAATGAAAATCCCGTCATGGAAATAGTTCTTCTTGAGCCCTTTTTGACTGGATCACATGCTGTCTGGGCCAAAGAATACGCAGTACACAGTCGGCATGATGTCAAAATTCTCGGTCTAGAAGGCAAAAACTGGAAGTGGCGGATGCATGGCGGGGCCGTGACTCTGGCGCGTGAGTTTTTGGCCGAGGATCTGCGGCCCGATCTACTTCTGGCCACCGATATGCTCGATCTGACCACTTTTCTGACCTTGACCCGCAAGGCGACTGCCAATATCCCGATTGCCCTCTATTTCCACGAAAACCAGCTCAGCTATCCCTGGTCGCCGACTGATGCTGACCCAAAGCTGCAGCGTGATGCCCATTATAGTTTTATTAACTATGTATCTGCTTTAGTGGCTGATAAAGTATTGTTCAATTCCGACTATCACGCTCAATCCTTTATACAGGAACTTCCCAGGTTTTTAAAAACATTTCCTGACTATAATGAAGTTGAGACGGTTCAGAGGATTGTACAGAAGAGCCGCACTCTACACTTGGGTCTTGATCTGAAAAAGTTTGATAAATATCACTCAGAATTTGAAAAAAGTGCCGATCAGTCCCCATTGATTCTCTGGAATCATCGTTGGGAGTACGATAAAAATCCTCAGGAGTTTTTTCAGGCTCTCTATACTTTACAGGATCAGGGTGTTAATTTTGAGCTGGCGGTATTGGGAGAATCGTATCGCCGGGTACCGGAAATATTTTCCGCGGCGAAAAAACGCTTGGCTGACCGGATTGTTCACTGGGGTTATGTAGAGAATTTTTCTGAATATGCTGCCTGGCTGTGGCGAGCTGATATTCTTCCGGTGACATCGATTCATGATTTCTTTGGCATTAGCGTGGTACAGGCGATCTATTGCAACTGTTTTCCGCTGCTACCAAGACGACTTGCGTATCCTGAACACATAACGACCGATTATTCCAAGCGTTGCTTCTATACTGATTATGCAGATCTGGTAGCACGACTTAAGGAAACCTGCCTGAATGTAAGAACTCTGCGTCAAGAAAAGCTGCAAACAATGGTTGAACATTACGATTGGGGAGAGATGGCCAC
>JAGLDI010000176.1 GCA_023145655.1 Desulfuromusa sp.
TTGTTGAAAACACTGACACTGGTTGCCGAAGCGGCCACTTTAATGGCAACGGGGACCCGAAATTTAAATGCTGCGCTCATCGAGAGAAACATTTTCTGGACACTCTCTTCGATAGAGTAGAGTCCCTGGTGGTTCGGTGGGCTGAGCAGATCAGTTTTCGGTACACCGCGAATGGCTTGAATGTGTTCGGCAACTTTTCCTGCTTGAAGCAACCCTCCATCGCCCGGTTTAGCCCCTTGGCCGATTTTGATCAGAATGCCTGCGGGGTCTTCAATCATGTCAGCCATACTGGTGACAATCCGATTCCAGCCAAAATGACCGGAAGCAATCTGTAAAATTGTATATTTGAGATACTTTGATCTCAGTAGCCGTCGGGGAACACCCCCTTCACCAGAACTCATCCGCACCGGTAAACCGCACTCTTCATTCAGGTAGGCGGTTGCCATGGCTATCGCTTCCCACATTCGCCAGGAGAGGGCACCGATCGACATATCACCGATAATAACTGGATAGATCCAGTTGACCGGTGGGGTGGTGTCATTGCTGATCAGTTCATTCTTCTGATTGGGGCTGAAGGGAAGCTTTCCTGGCGGTAAAATTCTGCCAAAGGGTGCTAGTAGATCGAAGGTATGACGTTGTGCATCGAGACTCGGGTCGGTCATTTGCGAGATTCGACCAACCCGAATACTGTCAAGAGTTCTTTTGCCGCCTTCCAGATTTTTACGTCCACCCCGTTTAATTGAACCTCCACCAAGGCAGCGAGTGATAATTGGATGACGGGTGTCCGGGTTCCGTTCTGGACGAATCGCATCGTTGGGGCAGACTTTTTCGCACATTCCGCAGCCACGGCAGTAATCACGAACAGAATCTACCTGACTGATCACCGGTACTGCTGAAAATTGGGATTTTGGCTCGGGGAAATCCCCTTCGGAAAAAACCATCCGTCGCCGTTCAACCTTCATCTTGATCGCTTTAAAGGAACATGTTGCGACACAAGATCCACACATGGTGCAACGGTTAGCGTCGTAAGTGATCTTCCAGGGGAGGTCGTTGACGGTGGTATTATTGACTTTTATTGTTTCCATCGCTGCACCTCCAGGTTGTCGTTGATGGCAACCGTTTCCCGTTCATTGGGGTAAATATCTGTTTCCCAGTCGCGATCGGGGAGAACTTCGTTGATGCCACAGATTTCCGAAGAGATGATCACCATCCGATCATCGTGCCCGATAACCACTGGACGCAGCTTTTTGGCATCACAACAAGTGAACAGGGTGTTGTCTGGTAGCAGGCCGATAATTGTGTTGGGACCATTGAATTCCAGATGGGCCAGGGACTGGCGTATTGCCAATAGTTGTTGTTTGTCTTCTCTTGCTTCGATCTCATCAAAGGGGAGCGGCGTGACAACATGTTTATAGTAGCGCAGCGGCCAACCAAGCTGACGATGAACATAGTGCAAAGTGTAGAGGAAACATTGTGAATCTGATTCAAAGCCGATATAGCCACGGTGCAGTCCTTGTTGAAATTCCTTATTTTTCAAATAAAAGGTATTTTCACCATTGGCGAGGATTGTGTAACCCTGCAGGTGAAATGGGTGGGCAGCATAGCGGACAATATCGTAGTTGGTGTTCTGGCGACACTGGGCGGTGATGACTTTAGCGGTAAAACGATCATCAACTTCCCAGAGATTGAAGTAAGTGCCGATATCATGTGGATCGCCAATTTCTTTCAGGGTGATTACGTCTGGCCAGAATGAATAGACAAAACCTTCTTCATTGTTCTCCAGCGCCTCACGCAGCCGTAAGCGTGTATCAAGTAGCAGCTCCTGTTTCTTTTTCTTGCCAAGGTTTTCATAGGCATATGGATAATTGAAGGTTTCAAAAACATAATGGGGCATAGCGCTGATGTCGAGTCCTGGCCAGTCATTCACCTGTGGTGACCACTGGACAATCCGCCGGAAGCCGATCTCATGGAGGATGTTTTCTGCGATTTTTATCCCATCGTCGGTACAGGCCATCGACAGCGTTGGCAGGTGCTTATAGGATTCAAAAATTCCACCCAGGTTTTGCATCACCATGGCAAATCCCGAGTTGTCGTGCCCTTCCTGTTGTGATTGCATTAGTTTCAGGGCGATGCTTGGGTGGACATAATCTAAGCTTTTGATTGCGCCAATGCGACACATAGGGTCACTCCTTGTTGCCGAAGAAATTTTTGTCAGTTGCTCTGCAGGCTGTTGAAAAACTATCTGCGTTGCGATTGCTGTGTTGAAAATTGTCTCAAAATGCTCATTTAATAGGTGTAAACTGCACTTTCTCGACAATTTTCGCCTTGCACTCGCGGTTTCGAAA
The DNA here is from genome assembly GCA_023145655.1 of Desulfuromusa sp. Classification (GTDB taxonomy): domain Bacteria; phylum Desulfobacterota; class Desulfuromonadia; order Desulfuromonadales; family Geopsychrobacteraceae; genus Desulfuromusa. The sequence continues at coordinate 2,346 of JAGLDI010000176.1, forward strand.
ACGTTTTTTAACACTCTGCTAAGTGGTTGTGGATTGGTTATATCTTGAATAAGAGGGATAACGCAGGTTTTATGCCAAATTCATGAAAAAACTACCTGTTACTTTTATCTATCAAGTTCAGTAGGTTAGAGTGAATTGTAAAAATGTTGAAACGCTGAGGATTGAAAATTTGCGGTATTGAGTTTTATTTTACTCAAACAGGGTACTCAGTACTTGTCGCTCCCCACTTATGAGGTGGGGAGCGACAAGTACTGAGTTTGAAATCTAAAGGAGAGTGATCCAACCATGGTTGTCGGGTTGTCTACCATACTGGATATCAGTCAGGGTGTCATAGAGCTCCATGGTCAATTTCCCCGGGTTGCCGTCGCCCAGTTGAATACAGTTATTTTTATAGCAGAAGGAGCCAACCGGAGAGATCACTACTGCGGTTCCAGCACCAAAAGCTTCCTGGAGACGACCGTTTGCAACCCCTTCCATAATTTCATCTACACTTAAAGCCCGTTCTTCAATTTCGTAACCCAGCTCTTTGACCAGGGTCAGAACCGAGCGGCGGGTGATGCCATCAAGAACAGTTCCATGCAATGGTGAAGTGACAATTTTACCATCATAAAGGAACAGCATATTCATACTGCCAACTTCTTCAACATAGCGTTTTTCTTTAGCATCAAGCCAGAGAACCTGATCATAGCCATTTTCCGCCGCTTCTTTTGCAGCATAAAGGCTTGCTGCATAATTTCCGCCGGTTTTGGCCTCGCCGGTTCCCCCTTCGGTCGCTCGGACATAAAAATCTGAAATCCAGATTTTTACCGGAGCAATCCCCCCTTTGTAATAAGCTCCAACCGGGCTGAGAATAACGTAGCAAAGATATTGATCTGCAGGGCGAACTCCGAGCATCGGCTCGGTTGCTATCATCGTTGGGCGGACATAGAGGCTGGTTCCTTCGCTGTATGGAACCCAGTCAGATTCGAGTCGGATCAGTTCAAGCATCGCATTGAAGAAGAATTGTTCATCGACTTGCGGCATACACATCCGCTCTGCACTACGATTGAAACGGGTGACGTTATCAGCGGGGCGAAACATGGCAAGGCTGCTGTCAGGGCGACGGAAAACCTTCAGCCCCTCAAAAATTTCTTGAGAGTAGTGAAGAACCATGGCTGCCGGATCAAGAGATAGAGGACCATAGGGTTGGATCCGTGCGGAATGCCAGCCTTGACCGCGGTCGTATTCCATAATCAGCATCCGGTCGCTGTATTGTTTGCCGAATACCAGTTCATTTTCATTTTCTATCTGCGCTTTTGGCGCTGTGACAGGTAGAATTTGTAAGTCCATAAGATATTTTCTCCAGCAGTAGCATGAAATTA
>JAGLDI010000177.1 GCA_023145655.1 Desulfuromusa sp.
GCTATGGTGGAAAAATTCCAGAAAGTTCTCACCGATCAAGCGGCTGAGATCTACAAACTGGACAATTGGGGCGCCCGTAAGTTGGCGTATCCAATCCAAAAAGTTGAGCGTGGCTGTTACGTCCAGACTCTCTTTACTGCGGCACCGGAAGTGATTGCTGAATTTGAGCGTCGGTTGCGCCTGGATGAGAAAATCCTGCGCTTTCTGACAGTTCGTTTTGAAGCTGACTTTCCCGCTATTGTTGAAGTAGAACCGGTTGCGGAAGTTGCTGAAGAGACAGAAAAAGAGACAGAAAAAGAAGAGACTGTCGATGCAGAGGAAACTTCCAGCAAGGATGCTACGCCAACACCGGAAGAGAAATAATCATATAAATATTTGAGTTGCCATCTGAAAATTCAGACAGGCATCATTCAGGAGAATATTCATGGCTTACGAAAGATCATCAGGTCCATCTTCAGCGCCCCCACGGCGTCGTTTTAGCCGGCGTAAAGTTTGCCGCTACTGTGCCGATAAAAAACAAAAGATCGATTTTAAAGATACCAACAATCTAAGATACTATCTATCTGAGCGTGGCAAAATTGTTCCCCGGCGTATTTCTGGAACCTGTGCCGCACATCAGCGACAAATTGCAGAAGCAATAAAAAATGCCCGGCAGATAGCACTGCTGCCTTATACTGCATCACACTCTCTTTAAGCCGCAGTGCCATTTTTAGAGGGATGAAAGTTCAATCGGCACTTTTGACCGCAGCTGGAATCGGAGTAACTTTACTTTGTTTACTCGGAGTTAGCTGGCTTGGCTCTGCAGGTGCATTTCTTAACCTCTTGACCCCTCTCGCTGCTGCGTATTTGAGCATGCGTTTTGGACTGAGGTCTGGAATTGTTGTCGTTGTTGTGACGGGTGCTCTGTTGCTGCAGTTGGCGACACCGTACACGCTGTTTGCTTATATAGGTATCTTCGGCGCTGGTTCTTTATTGTTGCCAGTGTTTTTGCGGCAGCAGATACCCTGGGATCGAGCCGTTCTCTATGCAACTATTGGTTCGGTTATCGTTACCGCAGTGATGATGTTATTAACTGTTGTAACCAGTGGGATCAACATCCAGACACTGATTGATCAGATGGTTCTGTCTGAAGTTGATCAGGCAATGCAGATTTATCGGGATAGTGGTTTTAGTGAAGCACAATTGCAGAATATGCAACAGATTGTCGATGGTCTTGCAGAGTTCATCGGTGACAGTTTCTACGGTCTTTACCTTGTATCACTGTTAGCGATTCAGACATTTTGTTTATTGTTATTGCAACGACTTAAGGGGAATTGCTATCAGATCTCAGGAACCCCATTTGCTGCCTGGCGGTTGCCTTCGGTCCTGATCTGGATATTGATTGCTGCCGGATTCAGTTTGCTGGCTCCGCTAGATGCTGTTTCGTTGGTTGGAAGGAATCTGTTGGTGGTTTTACTCCCCCTCTATTTTTTTCAGGGGATGGCTGTCGTCAACAGTTTTTTGCAGAAAAAAACTTATCCATCGTTGGTAAAAGGTTTGATTTATCTGCTGTTGTTGATTCTCAACCCGTTACCAATAATTATTACCTGTGTCGGTGTTTTTGATCTATGGATTGATTTTCGCCGCCCCAGGCAAAAGAAAATATAACCTCGATCCAATATGGAGGAGAGACATGAATACCAGTATTATTTTAAAAGAAAATATCGATGGTCTTGGGATCATTGGCGATGTGGTGTCAGTTAAAGCTGGATATGCCAGAAATTACCTGATTCCAAAAAATCTGGCAAGTGTAGCTAATGATCGAAATGTCAAAGAACTTGATCACCAGAAACGGCAATTGGCACATAAACTTGAAAAAGTGACCAAGGATGCCGAAGGAATCAAGGCCAGGATTGAGAAAGTTACCTGTGCATTCACTCAGCGTGCGGGTGAAGACGGTAAGCTGTTTGGCTCTGTGACCTCAATGGACATTGAAGCCAAGCTGCAAGAGGCTGGAGTTGATATTGACCGGAAAAAAATTCAACTAGGTGACGCGATTAAGTCTCTTGGCGAGCATATTGTTCCAGTAAAATTGGCAGCCGGTGTTGTTGCTGATCTCAAGGTTGTGGTTACGGCTGAAGAAGCATAAAAGTTTTAGTCTGGAAATAATGATCCCCTGAGGAGCTGATAGATTGAGATGTCTGTCAGCTCCTTTTTGTTGTGAAATAGGGAGCATTTCCTATGCTGATCATGAAATGTCCGAAATGTGACAAATACATCAATTCTGCACTTCTGGCTGAAATTTAAACGGTTGTCTGTGAGCACTGTAGCGTTGAGGTTCCGGTAACTAACGTACTGGTTTCCTCCAATGATTTCTCTTTTGATCGGAATGATTTGTTAAAACGTTTCTTTCGCTATCGAAAATTACTTGATGAGGTGGTTGGTGAGCGTAATTCATTGGTGGGTAATGCCGCTGCCTCAGAGGTGAGCAAGGGTAGCATTGAACCGTTCATGGCAATCCTTCAGGGGCTGTTGACGGGCGCTAGAGGTAATTTCCGTTATGAATTTTCGGTTCCATTGTCTGTCTGGATTTGTTACAGCAACAATGAATGTTATGGCAATGGCTTCAATTTAAGTACCGAAGGCGCTGGTATTGAAATTCCCCAGACAAATTCACTTCCCCGGGTTGATGGGGTGACTCAGGCTGAATTTTCATTGCCTGATGATGAGGAAAAATTTTCTATCAACGGTGAAATTCGCTGGACACAAAAGTCTGACAGGCGCCTAAGATCCCATATTGTTATAACTATCCCCGTAACAGTTGTTGTTACGGGGATAGTTGTTTTCAATAACCAATTCCAGCGGGTTGTACACTCCCCGGGTCAGTTGCATGGCAGGGTGTCACACCGTAAACCATACCGCAATTATCGCAGCGATCCTCCATTGTTTGCATGGTAAATACCGTTTCACAACTTGTACATTTAATCTCAGGAGGAACTGGCATGGCATAACTGCTGAATCCCATTTGCCTTAATTTATTAACAATTTGTTCTCCGTTACCGAAACTTCCACTACAACCATCGTGCATTATTTTATTCTCCTTGATGGCGTCGCAAAAAGACCGACCTGCTGCGTTATAGCGTTTTTCAAGATCTTGACATGCTAAACGTATGCCTTCACCCTTGAAAAATCACTACGCCTTGCGGGGCGAAATTTTTGTATAGCCATCCACTAGATGTTTTCCAGGGTATCCCCGGTTCGAATTCTATTTCTCAGGGCGAGAAGTTTGTTGTCCAATTTTTCCAGTGAAACAAGATTTTTCTGTTCTGCTTCACTTGATTCAATAATTTTGTCGATACCGCCGTTTTTGATCACCAGTCGGCGATCACCCATCAGGGCGAGAATCGGGTCGTGAGTCGCCATCAGGATAATTTTTTCCTCCTTGATCAACAGGTCCAAGGCCTTTTTTCGGTCGATTCCGGCATTTTCGATTTCATCAATCAGCGCGATAGGTGATTTGCTCAAAATAGCCATGTCGGCAATCATCAATGCCCGGGATTGTCCGCCACTTAAGGATGTGACCGGCGTATCGGGAGCAAATTTCTCCCCGGCCAGCTCATTGGCTTGCTGCAGAATTTGAGCAACTTTTTCTTCCGGGTTAGTGACCAAGCGGCTTTCTGCGTGCATGCGGATGAACTCTTCTGCGGACAGGTCCATGACAAAGTTCATATTCTGTGATAATTGGGCGACCAATTTGTATTCGGTTGAAAAGCGCCACTTGCTATCAGGCACTTGGTCATTGATGAGAATTTTCCTTCTAGTCGGGGTATCGCCTTGCGCGACCCACTCAATATCAGCCAGCAGGCGACTTTTTCCGGAACCGGTCGGGCCAACAATGCAGATGACTTCTCCCGGTTTCAAGGTCAATCTCAGGTTTTCTGCTTTGCCCGATTTATCACGACCGCCAATAATTGTCAGCGCCTTAACCTCATCCATGGGATCGCTTAAAGCCAGCATCCCTTCAAGAAAAGCATCAAGACTCTGGCGCAACTGTTCCGGGCCGATTCCCAGATCTTCGAGATGATCGGGATCCAGGTTGTCAAGGTAAGACTGCAGGCTGTCAGAACCAGGTTTAATGATCAGCCCGAATGAGGTGAGAAAATCCTCTATGTAAGGATGTTCAGCCAGAGTTTCGGACATCGATTTATGGAATAGAGCTGTTGCTTTCATTTGTCTTATCTTTCTTAAATTGAAAACAGGGGAATAACCACAGAGACCCGGAGCCACTGGGGTTTTAAAGCCTTTAAAGAGGTTTTCTCTGTACCTCAGTGGTGAAGGTAGTCTTTCTGTTTATATGTCCATTTTGCGGATATTCCCCATCTGGTGTTCTTCCCCGATCCGGGTTTCTCCAAGACAGTAGGAACAGAGTGCAGAAGGCATGGAGAAGCGCAGGACTTTCCCCTTCAGGGTTTCTATGTCTGACGCTTCTTCAAACAAGCTGGTCAGCTCAAAGGCTCCCTGTCCGGTAATCCCATTGACATTCATAATGATGGCACCGGGATTGACCTGCTTGACCCGCGAAGCAAAAACTTCTCGCTCGGCCTGAGAGACGATGTCGCCTTTGGTGATGATAACGATATCTGCCGATTTTAACATTGGCCCGATTTTTTTCGGTGTGCCGATCCCGCTGAGGTTGTCGATCACACAGACGGCGGTAATCTCTTTAATGTGAGGAGAACAGCGGTTACACAACCCGGCACTTTCGCTGATCAGATATTCACAATCATTTTCATGACCCCAAGTGACGCACGATTCGATATTGCTGACAAAATAGTGATCAGG
>JAGLDI010000178.1 GCA_023145655.1 Desulfuromusa sp.
GATCGGGTATCCCTATTCGCATCACCGGGACAGCCAGTCCCAGATCATTCAACAGTTCAAGAACCGCAGCTCCAAAACCCCCTTGAAGTGAATTTTCTTCAGCAGTTATAACAAATGGAACTTTTTCTGCCTGCGATAATATTAAATCATCATCTAAAGGTTTGACAAAACGGGCATCGATAACTGAGACTTCAATCCCCTGTGCGGAAAGTTGAGCTGCCGCAATCAGTGCCTGGTTAACCAGATCGCCCACCGCTATTATCAAACCATCGGTCCCTTTACGCAGCAACTCTCCACGACCAATCTCCAGAGGTTCTATTTGCTCCGGTAGTGGCAAGCCAATGCCATTACCGCGGGGATAACGATAGACAAAGGGGCCTTCGAATAAACTTGCTGTCAGCATAATCCGTTGCAGTTCCTGTTCATTACGGGGGACTGCAAATGTCAAGTTAGGGATATGCCGCAAGAAGGAAAGATCAAATACACCATGATGAGTCGGTCCGTCCGCACCGACCAATCCACCTCGATCCAAAGCAAAAGTGACGGGAAGATTTTGCAGGCAGACATCATGAACAACCTGATCATAAGCGCGTTGCATAAAAGTAGAATAAATTGTCACCACCGGATGCAACCCTCGACAGGCTAGACCTGCGGCAAAAGTAACCGCATGCTGTTCCGCAATTCCCACATCAAAAAAGCGCTCAGGAAAGGTTTCGGAATATTCCTGCAGACCAGTTCCCTCAGCCATAGCAGCGGTAATGGCAACAATTTTTTCATCGGTACGCGCAAGCTTAATCAAAGTATCACCAAATACTTTTGTATAAGAAACAGCGCCACTGTTCTTACCGACCTTAACCTCCCCGGTTTCAGAATTAAATGGTCCAATCCCGTGAAACTTTGCCTGGTTCTCTTCTGCAGGGCCGTAGCCCTTCCCTTTTGTCGTCAGAATATGCAGCAGTACCGGCCCTTCAATCTGTGCAACGTTGTGTAAAGTTTTCGTCATTTCATCAATATTATGTCCATCAATCGGACCAAAATAATCAAAACCAAACCCTTCAAACAACATCCCCGGAGTCATAAAGCTCTTCAACGACTCCTCTGCACGCTTGGCCAGGTTAACCAGATCACGACCGATGCCGGGCACATAGTTGAGAAGAACTTCAGTCTCTTTTTTAAAGCGGATAAAGGTCTCAGATGTCATTTTACGACTCATAAACGAAGAGAGCGCCCCGACATTTGATGAAATCGACATCTCATTATCATTCAGGATAACCACCAGTTTCTGTTTCAGATCTCCCGCGTGATTGAGCGCCTCAAAAGCCATACCAGCAGTGAGGGAACCATCTCCAATCACCGCAATCACCTTATTGTCGCCGCCGCAGATATCTCTTCCAGCAGCCATACCTAATGCCGCAGAAATAGAGGTACTGGAATGACCAACACCAAAACAATCATGCTCACTTTCGTTCTGCTTGGGAAATCCGCTGATACCGTTTAATTGACGCAGAGTTGAAAACTGTTCTTTCCGCCCGGTTAAAAGTTTATGCGCATAAGCTTGATGACCAACATCCCAGACGATATTGTCCATAGGCGAATCAAAAACCCGATGTAGAGCAATCGTCAATTCAACAACACCAAGCGAGCTACCCAGGTGTCCACCGTTAGTTGAGACCGTCACAATAAGCTGTTGACGCAGCTCATCAGCCAGCTGTGTCAACTCACTTTTCTCCAGTTTTTTCACGTCCGCAGGTGACTCAATCTGCGCTAAAAGTGTTTCCATTTATCTTCCTTGGGTTAATAGATCTGTTGCAAAATTAAGCATCATCACGAAGGACGATTTATAATATAAGTGGCAATTTCCCGCAATGGTTGTGCTGAAGCAGAAAAGATATCCAGTGCAGAGAGGGCCCGTTTCCGCAATTCATCAGCATGTTGTCGTGCCCCAGCCAGCCCCAGCAAAGCGGGATAGGTCGCCTTGCCACGTTGCTGATCACTACCGACATCCTTCCCTAACTGGGACTGATCAGCCACAATATCGAGGATATCATCGGCGACCTGAAATGCTAACCCGGCAGCTTCACCATAGCGACAGAGGGCTCGGCGTTGTTCGACAGAAGCCCCTCCCAATAAAGCGCCAATTTCCACTGCTGCCAGAATTAAAGCCCCGGTTTTATGGGTGTGGATATATTCCAGAGTGGGGAGATCTATAGGAGTTTTCTCTGCCTCCATATCAACAACCTGACCCCCGACCATACCACGAGAACCACTGCTTTTTGCTATAATATTGATAGTTTCACGGGCATTCTCAACCGGGACATCCCCCCATACATCCTTATTTGAGAGGAGGATAAAAGCCTCAGTCAACAAGCCGTCTCCAGCTAAAATTGCGGTGGCTTCCCCATAAACCTTATGATTTGTCAGATTTCCACGCCGAAAGTCATCATCATCCATAGCGGGAAGGTCATCATGAATCAGAGAATAACTATGAACCATCTCAATGGCGCAAGCTGCTGGTAACACCTTTTTTATCTCCCCACCAACAGCCTCACAGGCCGCCAACATCAAAATGGGTCGAATTCTTTTCCCCCCGGCAAAAACAGAATAGCGAATCGCCTCATGCAAACGGGTTGGAAGCATTTCAGCGCCGGGAAGATAACGATCCAGCGCTGAATCAACCAGCCGAACCCTTTCTTTTAAATAGGGTTGCAACTGCCAGATTTCATTCGACATCAAAAGGTTCCCGCTGCAGAGTTCCATCCTCTTGCTGAAGTAATTGTTCCACCTGAAGTTCAACCTTATGCAATGATTTACGACAGCTCTCAGCCTGTTTCACTCCAGCGGAAAAAACTTTTAACGCCTGATCCAAGGTTAAATTTCCCGATTCAAGTTGCTCGACTGCCTCTTCAAGTTTTTGCAGCGATCCTTCAAAATTTATTTTTGTTGCCATAATTTATTATCCATAACTGAACTCAAGTGGTGTTTTGATTATCAACAGCAGGTCTGCACTTCGTCAAGTACTTAAACAGTTATTTTTCCCCTTTTGCAGTGATTTTTTTCACTATTGCGACCACTTCTCCATCAGCGAGCTGGATCTGTAATTGATCTTCCAATCGCAACTGCTCTGCCGCATGAATAACCTCCCCGGTTTGTTTCTGTTTAACAATCGCATAACCACGGGATAACACTGACAGAGGAGATAAGGTTTGAAGCTGCCCAAGCAGCAGTGCCAGTCGATGCTGCTGTTCAGCGAGAAGTTCAGTCATCTCCTGATGCAAACGTAAAGACAACTGCTGTAATTGCAGCCGTTGGATTTTAACCAATTCAGCCGGAGCCTTTAACCTCTTTTCCAACCCGTGAAGAGAGCTGGAGAGCAGCAGCAGGCGAGAACGCATTTGTGCGGCAAGGCGCAGTATCAACTGATCCAGATGCCGTTCCAGATCAAGCCGATTTTTCACCACCAGCTCCGCTGCTGCACTCGGTGTTGGTGCCCGCAGATCGGCAACCAGATCAGCGATAGAAAAGTCAATCTCATGGCCAACAGCTGAAATTACCGGAATTTTTGAGGATGCGATAGCTCTGGCAACAATTTCTTCATTAAAAGCCCAAAGGTCTTCCCTTGCCCCCCCACCTCGCCCAACAATAAGGACATCAGCAGTCGTTTCACGGTTAAGGTCAGCAACTGCAGCAGCGATTTCAGCAGCAGCACCCTCACCTTGAACCCGGACTGACCGCAGGACCACCTGCAACCCGGAAGAACGACGCTTTAAGATATTGAGAATATCATGGATAGCCGCCCCTGAGGACGAAGTTACCACACCAATAACCTGTGGAAAATTGGGAAGCGGTTGTTTTAAACCCGCTGCAAACAACCCCTCCTTTTCCAGTTTTTCCTTGAGTTGTTCAAAAGCCAGTTGCAGAGCACCAACGCCCTCGGGCTCGATCCCCTCAACGATCAGCTGCAAATCACCCCGTTGCGGATAGATGGAAACCCGCCCACGGCAAATGACTGCCAGACCGTCTGTCGGCTTGAATCGGAGCGCTCGGACCTGACTGCGAAACATGGCACACTTAATCTGGGCTCGCTTATCCTTCAACGTGAAGTAACAGTGCCCGGATGGAGGTTGTGAGACATTGCTCAATTCTCCTTGTACCAGAACCTCAACAAAGTTATCCTCAACCAGCTCTTGTAATAACTGAACTAACGTTGATACTGAAACAGCAGTTGATACATCCATTATCGATACAAACCTATCACCTTTAAGCATAAAAACATCATTATAGCTACCTTCAATCCAGATTGACAGGACTGAGGGAATCCCTTATAACTATTCAATATTTTTCATTATTCATACTGAGGAATCGATGTCACAAGCGTATATCATAACTATTGCCAGCGAAAAAGGGGGCGTTGGGAAAACCACCCTGGCAACAAATTTAGCGATCTATTTAAAAGGTTTGGCAGAAGATCTTCCCGTCACTTTGTTCAGTTTTGATAACCATTTCACTGTTGACCAGATGTTCCGCTTGAGTAAAACAGTTACAGACCAGCATGTTGGTCAGCTTTTTACTGGAAGCGACCCTGTTGACCTGCTCAGTGACGGTCAGTACGGTGTCAACTATATCCCATCAAGCCGCAATCTGTTGGAGCACCAGCAACAGGTCACAAACGTGAAACAACTCGCTAAAACCATCAGCCGTTCATCACTGCAGGGGGTAGTGATTATCGATACAAGTCCAACCCTTGATCTCTATACCCATGCTGCACTTTACGCTGCAGATCGGGTTATTGTCCCGATTAAAGATGCCCCTTCCTTGGAAAACTGTCGAAATCTGGCAGACTTTCTTATCCAGCACAAACGCTCTAAAACAGTATTAAGACTCTTACCCTGCCTGATCGATACCCGCATCCGCTTTGATGGACCGTTTCGTAATTCATATCAATTACTGAAAGCCTATGCGATCAATCGGGGCTATCGTTGTTTTGAGGGATTTATTGCCAAAAGTCCAAAAGTTGAGTCATTGAGCACCAATCCCTCGGGGAAAATCTATCCTGTCATTACCCATGGCCGCCATACCGAGGTCCACCTACAGCTGACCCATCTAACCCGACAGGTCTACCTTGATTATCTTGCACATGGCCCAAGCAGATTAACAGAGGTGGCGAATGAACTTTTTAACCAGAAAAAGGATTCTCTGCAAAAATATAACTTACGAGTTAAAAACCTGCAACCAAACTGCCTTTGTTGTGATCTCCCTGTTCCAGAGACCGGAATCTGGCCGGGGGCCTATTTTCTGGAAAATGAAACCGGTCAATTCAGTGGGTTCATTGAAGAAAATTGTTTATTAGAACTTTTACTCGCAAATTTTTATCCTGGACTGAATAGCAAAGAACATCAAGACCTGCTGCAGGAGATACTGGCCGGAACTGTTGACAGACCCTTCTACCTGTTGCAGAAAACTGCAATCAATCATGAACAGTTTAAAATTGCCCTGTTCCATCTGGACCAACGGGGAAGAAAAATCTCCGGGCGGAGCATCAAGGTAAAAGAACCGGGCCGATTCCAGAAAAAAGGGCAGCCCAACCTCTTGCAACTTTTTAATAATGCGGCAAATGGGCAGACAGATCAGTTCCAGCAATTATTGATCCGACAGTCGAACAAACAACCCTTGGAGCTGCTTAAATACCACAACTATCTGGAGTGGCAGACAATCTTTAACCGGATTCAGATCGATCTGACCCTGGAGGAAGACGGGGACTCAACCTCTGCCTCAGTAGGTGTGCACCAGCTCTGATGCCGAGACAAAATCAACTTCCTGCTGTTTCAACCAATCCTGTTCCAGGCGGAAAGCCTCCAGAGTTTCTGAGTGAGGGTGGCAAATCGCTATAATTTCCTTATTTTCCCCGGCCAGGGACACCATTCGCCGAATCTGCTTCCGGATAGCGGAAATGCTCTCTTGATTATCAAGAAAAATATTTCGCGTAGCCGTTCTCAGTCCCATCTTACGTGCTTCAGAAAAAGCGATGGAATCACCAATAGTGCGACTGTCAATAAAGAAAAGATTGTACCGTTTCAATTCATCCAAGACAATCCGCATCGCTTTTGATTCCTCGGTATATCGTGAACCCATATGGTTATTGCAGCCAACTGCTCCAGGAACCCCTTTTATATAAGATTGAATCAAGCTGCGAGTTTTGTCTTCCGATTGCCCCAGCAACAATGCATTGGCTCCAGGATTCGTTTGGGGATAGCTACGGGGTTGCATCGGCATGTGAATCATATACTCACGGTCATCATTCTGGAGCAAAGAAGTTGCCGATAGCGCATTAGCTGTTCCAGGTAAAATTGATGGTGTAATAATAATATCGAGCTGCAGCAATTTTTGCAGGGGGGAGAGTGAAAGACCAATATCATCCATAATGACCGCAATCTTCCCCCGCTTAATTTTCACAGCAGTCGGCACCTGGTACTGAAGTTCCAACTGCAATACCCCCTGCCAATAAAAATCAATCGTCCCCTTACCGCGACTGATTTTCAACTGGACCAAAGGATTCGCCTGCTCAAGATGATTTTCCAATTCGGCGAGAAATGGAGCAGAAGGAAAATCGCCAAAAATTTCACGCACCTGAACATTGTTACGATCTGGCAATTTACGCCAGCCGCTGGAAAATGATCCATTCATCAGTTGATTTTCAAGCAAAGCACGGATATCAGCATAACTGTAAGATTTGAGTTGATGAACGACATCTGCCGGTTCTTCGTAGACGAGCTCTTTATGACTGGTCATGGGCTCTGGTAAAAAAACTGTCTGTAGACGAACCAGTGCAAACAGAGAGAGCGCAACAAAGCCAAACAGAAAAACTGCGGCTAGAAGAATTCGCGTATTCTGGCTTAATTGTCGTTTTTTTGCAGATTTACAGCCAGTCTTTTTGATCGATTTTCTCTTTTTTATTGTCATTTAATCAGAACTACTTTCATCATGGTTAGAAGCCTGTCCGACTTTACAAGAATCTACTGCAAAACCGCCTGATTGGTTCATATTTCCGTATATTTTCGACAAATAGCAATGCTATTCACTCTCAAATCTACGAAAATCTGCCCTCGACCAGTCAATTTTCCGTTACGATCCGCAAAACCCAACAGACTCCTGGTTTCATTCAAGCGGACGGTTTGCCATGCTTGAGAATATTAATTCCTTTGAGCAAATCAAGCGCATGTTGCAATTGATTATCCTGTTTTTCCTCTCGGCTCAATTCTGTAGATTTCAGTTGCTGCTCCGGTTGTTTTTCAGTCAATGGTTTAAAATGGTTGTCTAGATCTTCCTCCCGAAACGATGAATAAGCTTTCTCCTGACGGGTTGTCAATATGACCGGGACAATAATATCAGGGCTGATCCCGCGCGCCTGAATTGACCTGCCAGAAGGGGTAAAATAACGTGCTGTAGTTAGACGTAATCCAGATTTATCCCCCAAGGGGATTATCGTCTGTACCGACCCTTTACCAAAGCTCTGTTCACCGACAATAATCGCACGGTTGTGATCCTGCAACGCTCCGGCAACAATCTCAGCAGCACTGGCACTCCCTCCATTAATCAAGATAATCAGAGGATATTCCGGCTCGGTTTCAATCTGTTGTGCAGAGAATGTCATCTTTGACTCCACATCACGCCCTTCGGTATAAACAATCAGCCCCTGTTCCAGGAAAATATCAGCAACCGCAACAGCTTGATCCAGCAGTCCGCCGGGATTATTACGCAAATCGAGAACGATTCCATCCAGATGACCACCATTATCCTGCCGCAATTTAAGTAAATGCTCTTTTAAATCACCACTGGTTCGATCTTGAAACTGAGCGATCCGCACATAACCATAACGATCCTGAAGCAAGTGGCTCTTAACACTTTTAATCTTGATAATATCGCGAATAATTGTAAAATCCTGCAAATCAGTCACTCCGGGTCGCTGGATGCTGATCGTGATTGCTTCCCCTTTGGGACCTCGCATCAACCGAACCGCCTCCATCACCCCGATATCACGTGTTGGTTGACCATCAATTTTGATGATTTCATCCCCGGCCTTAATCCCGGCAATATAAGCTGGGGTATCTTCGATGGGTGAAACAATTATCAACTCACCATCCTTCACCGTAATTTCAATACCCAGCCCCCCAAATTCTCCATGGGTGTCTGCCTGCATCTCTTCATACATCTCCGGGGTCAAAAAGCTACTATGTGGGTCTAAAGTACTCAACATGCCACGGATTGATCCGTAGAGCAGTTTTTCCATATCGGCATCTTCAACATAATGACTACGTACCAACGAAAGGACATCGGTAAATATTTCAAGTTTCTTATAATCATCTTCCTGATTGGCAGAAACAGCGCCAGTAAAAATGGTGGTACTGAGACAAAAAACCAGCAGAAAAAAACCAATCGAAACTAATTGCTTAAACTTGAACATAGAGATACCTCATAAATTTATCGCCGTTTCAACCAGAAGAGTGGATCGACCGGAGAACCTTTTGCTCGAATTTCAAAATAGATACTATTACGCCCATCCAATCCACTATAACCAAGCAAATCACCTGCAGAAACCTGCTCTCCCAATTTTTTCGCCATCCGGTCAGTCTGAGCATAAAGGGTATGATACCCGCCGGGATGATTGAGTATAAACAGATTTCCATACCCTTTGAAATAATCAGCATAGACAATTTTACCCGCAGCAACAGCATGAATTGGGCTGCCGGGCGGGACAGCTATCTCAATACCATTACTTTCATAATAGGTTCCAAGCTTGGCGTCCTTCTGTTTACCGAAACCAATCATCACCTGGCCACCGACCGGCCAACCAAGTTTACCCCGTCCAACGATAAAGTTTTCCGCAACTGACCCGGTTGGCAAGGGAGGTGTTTGTTCAATTTTTTGCAGCAGAGTTTTCAATCTTGCTGCATTTTCCTTCAGATGGGTCAGTTCGCGAGTTAATTTCTTTTTATCGATCCGTGCCTGCTGCAACAGGCGATTTTGTAGGTTGCGCCCTTTTCCTGCAACGGATCGCTGTTGCTGCACCTGTTGAAGAAGTTCAGATTGCTGTTGTTCCAAAGATTTCAGTACCAGCAACTGCTGCTGCTGTTGCTCGGTCTTTTGACTATATTCTGCCAGCAACCCTTTATCATATTGAAGAATTCTATTTAAGTAATGGTACTGTTGCGCCATTTCAGTTGGAGAATCTGCTGAAAAAAGTATTTTAAGGGGACCAACTTCCCCCTCTTTATAAAGGGCAACAAGTCTCTTTTCCAACTTTTTAGTCACTGATTTAATATTTTTCTGATTATTGCTGATCACTGTTTTCTGCTGCTTAGTCTCCCTCCGAATTTTTAATAAATCTACCCTATGGAGGCCGATTCGCTGATCAATCTGCTCCAGCGTCTTCATGAGAAGTGCCAGTTCCCTACTGATATTAAGCTCTGATTTCTTTTTGTTCTGAAGATTTGTTTCGGTAAGCTCAATTCGCTCTCTAATTTTTTCCAACTGAACCTGCTGATCGAGCGGTTCTGCCCAACCGGGATTAACCAGCAGCAACAAGGACAACCCGAAAATCACAAATGACTGAATTCTGCTCATCATTCAGATACGGACAAAACGTCGCAACGAGGAGAGGCTACCAAGAACCCCAAGCACAACCCCGGCGAGAACCAGAATAATCTGTTGATTAACAGTCAGAAAAAGGAGATCAAAATCAGTTGGGGTGAGCCAGAAGGAGTTCAGGCTACGAGAAATAATAAAAATAAAAGAGAGGGCTAAAAACGCCAGAGAAAGGAGGCCCCCAATTAAACCCTGAATGGCCCCCTCAAGCACAAACGGAATCTTGATAAAACGCATTGTTGCGCCAACAAGAGCCATAATTTCAAGCTCATCACGACGTGCGTAAAGAGTTAATTTAATCGTATTTGAAACAATAAAAAGAGCCCCCAACAGAAGAAATCCACCCAAGATAACCCCGACAAATTTCAGCATCTGGGCAAAATCATTGAAACGTTTCAACCATTTTTGTCCATAGTGCAGATCATCAACATCGAGAGTAAGTTCCAATTGCTCTATGACCGTGGCAATTCCCAGTTGATTACGAAAAGCGGGACGAAGACCCAGCTCAAAAGAAGCTGGCAGCAACTTCTTGTTCACCCCATCCAACAAGCCGGCGTCGTTCCCCAAATGTTTTTTGAAGCGCTGCATTGCCGTCGATTGTGAAACATAATTGACCGATTCTACTTCGGGAAAACTTTTCAATTTATTGGTAAGGGTAGCAAGATTCTGCACCGCAGGGGGTTTTTGTAAGTAAGCAATCACTTGAACTTCCCTGGTCCAGCGGGTGGCTAATTGATCAATATTCACCACCACCAGAAAAAACGTTGCCACCGTTGCCAAGGCTATCGCCATGGTCAGAATAGATGCGGAACAAAGAAACGGCCACTGACGCATATTGCGTAGGGCACGTAATATAAAGTAGTGAATTTTATCCAGCACAGCTGGAACCTCCAGTTCAAAAAAACAGTTTTATGATGAAACTTTGCCCGCCTTTTACATATGCAAAGGGCGCTGATCCCCCACCAGTACCCCTTGATCCAGAGTTAAAACCCGCCGGGGAAAACGTTGATTCAGGCTATGGTCGTGAGTTGCCAGAAGAACGGTTGTGCCGCGTGCATTAGCGCGCTTAAACAGATCCATAATTTCAAAAGTCACCGTCTGATCAAGATTGCCACTTGGTTCATCTGCCAATAGGATAAGGGGATCAACAACCAAAGCTCGCGCAATGGCAATTCGTTGTTGCTCCCCCCCAGAAAGTTCCAGAGGCTTACGTTGCAGCCGATGTTCCAGACCTACCTCTTTTAAGACCTGATAAACCTTCTTACTTACTTCATAACGTTTTTTCCCCTGAGCCTCCAGAGCAAATGCTACATTCTCATAAACTGTCCTGCTCTGCAACAATTTGAAATCCTGAAAAACCACCCCTATTTTACGGCGCAAAAAAGGTATCTGGCGACTGCGAATCCGCGAAACATTCTGCCGGTCGATCAAAATCTGCCCGCGAGTCGGTTTTTCCGCAGCATAGAGCATCCGCAGCAGAGTTGTTTTCCCCGCTCCGGAAGCCCCGGTAATATAGAGGAATTCACCCTTACCAACCTTCAAGGTTAAATCTTTCAACGCAGCTGCAGCATCGCCACTGTATTTTTTAGAGACATTGTAAAGCTGTATCATAA
>JAGLDI010000179.1 GCA_023145655.1 Desulfuromusa sp.
CTTTACCTTGCTCACGCAGGATATCAGGAGTCACATCAAAGATCATGCTGACCAGTTTAAACAGTGGGTAATCTTTGAGGCCTTCGGTATTGAGGCAGAACTCACGTTGTGACATGTAACGTGGGTCGGTCTTACGCAGGACGGCATGACCGTAGCCCGGGATAACCTGACCGCTGTTAAGAGTAGCCCAGAGAGCTTCTTTGAGCTGCTCTTCGGTGGGCAATTCGCCACCAAGTTTAGCCATGAAGTTTTGCGTCCAACGGAGAACTTCTTCGTTTGCCAGACCGTGGAGAGGACCAGCCAAACCGTTGATACCAGCACTGTAGGCATAGTAAGCATCGGACAGAGCAGAAGCAACCAAGTGAGTGGCATGGGCAGAAACGTTACCGGACTCATGATCAGAGTGAAGGATGAAGTACATCCGGGCAACATCTTTGTAGGTATCGCTCTGGCCGATCATATGAGCAAAGTTACCACCCATGTCGAGATCAGGATCAGCAGCAATGTGGGTATCAGCTTTGTACTTCATCCGGTAGATGTAAGCACCGATAGGACCAAGTTTGGCCATCAAGTTTGTTGAATCTTCGTACATGTCTTCCCAGCAAGTCATCTTGTTGAATTTGCCGGCAGCATAGTTATTGGAAAAAACTGAATCACGCTGCATAGCAAGAATTGCAGATGAGAACATGACCATTGGATGGCTGTCACGTGGCAGAGCACGCAGAACATCAATAACGTACTCAGGAACCGCTGAACGCTCTTTCCAGTCAGCAACAACTTCCAGAGTTTCTTCCATAGTTGGGACATCACCGGTCATCAACAGATACCAGAAACCCTCAACATAAGGATATTCACTACCTGGAACTTTGGGCAGAGCTGCAAAAGTCTCAGGAATAGTCATGCCACGGAAACGGATACCTTCCATTGGATCAAGATAAGAGATATCAGTTACGAGACACTTAATACCGCGAGCACCACCGATAGCCTGACCGATAGTTGCATCACCGAGAACCACATCACCATACTCTTTAACCAGTTTAGTGACACGAGGACGGTGTGCAGCAATTTTTTCCGCTAAAACCTTTTTCAATGTTGACATACTCTCTCTCCTTTTTGTGGTTGTTGAAAACAATTTGAAGATGCCCATATGGGCCAAGAAAGAAATAATTTCCGCAATGCGGAAAATGAGCTACATAAAAAACAGTTTTTTAGTAGCTCCATAAGCTAAAGTAATTAGCGATACTTTGACCCCATATCCATGAGCCCATAAACCTTCCTTCGCTTAAAATCACAAATATCGTTTTAACAACTCGCTTCTCCCTTGTCAAGCTGTAAATTGTATACTGTATCCAAAAAAAGTACCCACATAAATTGGGTGCCTTTTACCTGACAAAAAAGGTTATTTTTCACTTGCCCTGGGAGCAAGGATTAAACTAATATGCCTAATTATTATGCAGATACAACCTCCCCAGATAAAATCGCTACAATTATCAGGTCCAGTAATCTTAGCACCTATGGCAGGGATTACCAGCCTGCCCTACCGAAAAATTATGAAATCTTTCGGTGCAAGTCTGGTGTTTACTGAAATGATCAGTGCCAATGGGTTGATTCGAGATGGTCAAAAAACCCGGCTTCTGCTTACCTCCCATCCGGAAGAATTTCCCTTAGGAATTCAACTATTTGGGGATGATCCAACCGTACTGGCAAAAGCAGCTGAGATGGTTAGTCATGATGGCTCCTTGCTTGATATAAATATGGGCTGCCCGGTTAAAAAAGTGATCCGTAGCGGCGCCGGAAGCGCCCTGCTACAGGAACCTCGACAGGTTGGACAGATCATTAAAGCGGTACGCAAAGTCTACTCCGGACCACTGACGGTAAAAATCCGTTCAGGGTGGGATGAACAATCTCTCAATTTTCAGGAAATTGGGCGGATTGCAGAAGCGGAAGGGGTCGATGCAATCACTCTGCACCCCCGCCCCCGCAGTCAGGGTTTCTCTGGAAAAGCATGCTGGGAACATATTACTGAATTGAAATCTGCTCTAAATATACCCGTGTTTGGAAGTGGGGATATTTTTGACGCTGAAGATGGTTTAAAGATGCTCCAGCAAACCGGTTGTGACGCGATTATGATTGGTCGGGGTGGCTATGGTAATCCCTGGCTGATCAGTCAAATTCTGGCACTGCTTGCAGAAAAAGCCGTGATTTATCCAACCCCAATGGAAAAGCTTCGGGTAGCATTGGATCACCTGCAGTTACACCGCGAGCAATTTGGAGTAAAGAAGACTCTACTGGAAATGCGAAAACATCTATGCTGGTATGCACGGGGATTGGCAGGGGCCAGCCATTTTCGTGCTGCGCTGCAAAAAGTTGAAGACCTCGATCAAGTTCTGGAACTGACAGAATCATTTTTCTCCCAAGCTGAGGCAGCATGAACACTTCACCGCAACACTTTCATCAGGAATATGCCTTGATCCTGGAAAGTATTGACGATGCTGTCATTGCCATCGATCAACAGGGAATTGTTATTTTTTTCAATTCAGCAGCTCATCACCTGACCGGACTAGCCGAAAAACAGACCCTGTATAAATCTTTTTTTGAGTGTTTTCCGCAGCAAAAGACTCTCTGTTATCTGGTAAGCACAACCCTGGATGAAGGACGTTCCATCTCCAGCCATGAAACAGTTATCTTAAAAACCTCAAGTCGACAACAACGACAGGTCAGCATAACAGTATCACCCATATTTTCAGCATCTGATCAACAACAAGGTGCCGTTATCGTTCTCCACGATCTAACCAGGGTTCAGTCCTTCGAAGGGGCGGGCCGTCATGCCGATCAGTTAACTATGATTAAAACCATGGCTGCAGGGTTGGCACACGAAATTAAAAATCCCCTCGGGGGGATCAAAGGTTCTGCCCAACTGCTACAGATGGAACTGGAAGAGAATCCAGAACTCCATGAATATACCCAGCTGATTGTACGGGAGGCAGAACGGATCAACCGGATCATTGAAGAGTTGCTGGATCTCTCCCGCCCGCGCAAAGCTCAGCTTGAATCGATTAACATCGGTCAATTACTGAATAAAATTGTCACTCTACAAAAAACCACCGTGCTTGATCGTGGTATCCGTTTCAAATGGCAGCTTGACCCCAGCATTCCTGATATTTCAGGAGATCGTGATCTTCTCACCAGTCTTTTCCTCAATCTGATAAAAAATGGTTGTGAAGCAACCCCCGATCAAAGTGAAATTCTTGTACAAACCGGAATCGATACCGAATACCACATAAGCCTTCCCGGCAGCCGCCCGATGTCCATGGTACAGATCTCAATTTATGATCAGGGAGCGGGGATTTCGGCCAGTGAGCGGGAAAAGATATTCCACCCGTTCTACACCACCAGAACGGGTGGAAATGGCCTCGGTTTACCAGTTTGCCAGAAGATCGTTTCTGACCATGAAGGGTTGCTCCAGTTTATCGATCGCCCGGAGGGGGGAACCCAGGTCAAAGTTTTGCTGCCACTATTCACCCAAGAACGACCCAAACCACAAGTGTCGTAACGTGACACGAAGTCAAAAGAAAGTTTAGGTTATGGCTATTCAACGTATTCTTGTTGCCGATGATGAAGAAAGTATCCGCTGGGTTCTATCAAAAGCTCTAAAAAAGCAGGGTTTTATTGTTGACCTGGCAGAAGATGGCTTGCAGGCCAGAACCCTTGCCCGGCAGAACCACTACGACCTCGCAGTCCTGGATATCAAGATGCCGGGAATTCATGGTCTGGAACTCCTCAAGCAATTTCGCGCTGACTATCCAGAGACCCTGATTATCATTATGACCGCTGAGGCCACCATGGAACATGCCGTCGCTGCTATAAAAAATGGGGCATATGACTATCTAACCAAACCGTTTGACCTGACCGCACTTGATGCCATTATCCTGAAGGCCGAAAAAGCGGCAGAACTGACGGGGAAAATTGATCAACTCAAAGAGGAGTTGCAGGATCAGTGTAACTTTGGCCGATCAATCATCGGCAACAGCCAGCCGATGCAGGAAATTTATAAAATTCTTGGACGGATTGCCGGATCAGATATCACCGCCCTGATCACTGGTGAAAGTGGGACCGGGAAAGAATTAGTCGCCCGGGCTATCCACGTCAACAGTCAACGCCTGGGTAAACCTTTTATTGCCCTCAACTGTGCTGCGATTCCTCACGAGTTATTAGAAACGGAACTATTTGGTCATGAGCGGGGAGCCTTCACCGGAGCAATTGAACGTAAAACAGGGAAGTTTGAACAAGCCGACGGAGGAACTCTGTTTCTTGATGAAATAGGAGATATGCCTCTTGAATTACAGGCAAAACTTCTCCGGGTGTTGCAGGAGAAGGAAATTACCCGTACCGGTGGAGAGAAAACTCTGAAAGTTGATGTGCGGATTATTGCCGCAACCAATCAGAATATTATCAGTCTGGTTAAAGAAAAACAGTTCAGAGAAGACCTTTATTACCGTCTCAATGT
>JAGLDI010000018.1 GCA_023145655.1 Desulfuromusa sp.
TGCTCCAATGGTAAAAAACTTATCTCCTCTCCTTGTAACCCTAGAGAGGTTGTGTTTACAACTAAATCTGCCCTGGATAAAACCTTTAAATACTCGTTATCATTATAATCAACACACCAGAACTGCACAGATGCAAAATGCGGTATAAGGTCATTAATAAGATCTTTTGCCCGGTTTTGTTGTCGATTTGCAATAATAATTGACTTAACACCAGCGGAAGCCAGAGCAACCGCAGCAGCTCTGCACGCTCCTCCTGCTCCCAAAAGTAAAATATCACGCCCTTTAGATAAAAAATTTAATTCTTGTTGCACTGCGCGCATAAAGCCACTAGCGTCAGTATTATAACCGATCAAAGTGCCATTACTATTGACAACAGTATTCACTGCACCAATAAGCTGAGCCACCGGATCCATTTGATCAAGGAAAGGGATAATCTTTTCTTTATGCGGAATTGTGACATTCACTCCTGCAATATTTAGCGCTCGGACGCCACTCATAGCGGCGGGCAAATCTTTGGGCGTGACATGAAAAGGGACGTAAACGGCATCAATGTGATGTTTCTGAAAGGTTTGATTCTGCATCAGAGGAGAAAGTGAATGGGCAACCGGATCACCTAAAAGACCGTATATTTGGCTGTTTCCTGACAACGACATCTTCATCCTATTTTAACGACAGATATTCCCGATACTGAATAATTTGTACAAACTGGAGAATCTGGCGTGCCCGGACAATATCCATCTCAATAGCTTGGACCAGATCACCGATACTGGCAAATTTTTGTTCGCCACGCAACCGTTCGACAAAATAAATTCTCAATTTTTGACCATATAACTGCCCGGTGTAATCCAGCAAATAGACTTCAATTGTTGATGTTTTTCCGTCAAAAGTGGGACGGGTTCCAATATTAACAACACCTCCATACTCTTGCAGATTATGCCGAACCTTTACCGCATAAACACCTGGAGCCGGCAACTGCTCCTTTTCGGTTTCGAGATTTGCTGTTGGAAAGCCTAACTCCCGGCCCCGTTGATCCCCCGGCACGACCATCCCCTCAAGGTTATACTGGCGACCCAGCAGACGGATAACGCCAACGACGTTTCCTGCAGCAACCATCTGGCGAATCCGGGTTGAACTATAAGGCAAACCGTCATCACCGAACGGCTGCAAAACTTCAACGCTGAAACCATATTTTTCACCACAGGACTTGAGAAAATCGGTATCTCCACGCCGTTCTTTACCAAAAGCGTAATCGTATCCGACAATTAAAGCCTTGACCTTGAGCTGTGACACCAGGATTTCAAAGACAAACCTCTCTGGTGACATCGTTGCAAATTCAGTAGTAAATGGAGTTGCGATCAAATAATCTACATGGGATGCAGCAATCAGCCGCTGCTTCTCCTCAGCTGTATTGAGAAGAAGCGGAGCTTTTTCAGGGGCAAGAAATTTAAGTGGATGAGGGTCGAAAGTAAAAACAATTGACGGGCAACTCAATCGCTTCGCGGTCATTACTAAAGAACGAAACAGCTCGCGATGCCCAAGATGAACACCATCAAAATTACCGAGGGTGACAGCACTTGAATCAAAGGTGACCGGAAGGTCATTACAATTACTTAAAATATCCATCTGTGCCTTCTACTGGAACAATCCAGAACCCACAAGTCATGCATTAACGACAAGTCAGGGTAGCCACAGTGTCCTGACATTGCAAGAGAAACGGTCATACTGAGCAATTTTTTATCTTTCTTTTACACCAGACAATGACCAGAGCAACAGGGTCATTATCAAATTGGAGACAACAGGAGACAGATAGAAGAACAGAGGTGGTCCTATTTGTTTGAACAGGCATTTTCAACTTTTACTGATAGTGCAACGCCTCGACCTTGAACTCTGGAAAATAACGTTTACCTGGTGACCTGTTCTGTGCTTTTTGTTTTTTCATAGATCACCTCTGTTGCGAAGATTACTCGCTTAACAGGGTGTCTGTCGAGTCTGGGGAAGATCAGAATACGGCTAGCGGGTAATGGTTGACAGTTAGGAATGGTGGTTATTTGGGGACAGGTCCTTTGTTACGTGCCCCCGGATAACGGATTTTGGATATTTCGGGAAGAATATGTCCGGAATAATGCCCACGATTTTACCTATCATGAGATATCACCAGAAAATTTCATGCGTTAACCGGGTCAATAGCGTTTTTTGGTACTTAATTGCTCTTTCTTTGTCTCTCTCTTTTCTGTTTCTCTCTTTCCTTGCGGATGCGCTG
>JAGLDI010000180.1 GCA_023145655.1 Desulfuromusa sp.
GCCTGGATTATGGCGTTACTGGTTGCCAAACTGGTCCGGTCAACAGTGATCAAGGGGAAATCAACCCCTTTTATTATGGAACTCCCCCCCTACCGACTGCCAACCCTGCAGGGAATTTTTATTCATACCTGGGAGCGCACCTGGCAGTATATCAAGAAAGCGGGAACCGTAATTCTGGCCGTTTCCATTCTCCTCTGGGCGGCGATGACTTTTCCGGGGCTACCGGAGCAACAACTGAATCAATTTGAAAAAGAACGACAGATCGCCCTCAATACCAACACCGCTGCAACAGAACGTCAACAAATGGTCAATGAAATTAACAATCGTGAAAGTCAGGCGGCATTACGGCACTCCATCGCCGGAAGGATTGGTACCTCTCTGGAACCAGTCAGCGGATTGGCAGGCTTTGACTGGCGAACCAATATCGCACTGGTTGGTGGATTTGCAGCAAAAGAGGTTATCGTGTCGACCTTTGGTACAGCCTATTCTCTGGGAAATGTTGATCCAGAAGCGGCAGAAACGCTGTCAGCGCGTATTGCTGGTGATCCAAGCTGGAACAAATTCACCGCTCTGGCAATGATAGTTTTTGTTCTTCTCTATGCGCCATGTGTGGTGACCGTGATCGCCATGGCAAAAGAGTCCTCCTGGAGATGGGCAATATTTGCAACAGTTTTTAATACGGCACTGGGATTCGGGATGGCTGTTGCCATCTATCAGATTGGAACAAATCTATTCATGTGAGCAGTTATTATTGAGGGTGGTTCAGTCCGGTAAAAATGGGGTTCATTTGCCCCCCTCAATATTCGCCCTGACAGAAAGGATAAATAATGTTTTCCTGGGATTTAACCATCACCTTAGCCATCGTTGCAGCGGCAGGTTATTATGTTGGGTTCAATATATACAAGACAATCAAAGAAGCTTCGTCCGGCGGTTGCGGTGGTTGTTCAGCCTGTTCCCAGGGTAAATTTGCCGCACCAACAACTCAAGGTCCCCATCCCGCAAAAAAGGGTTGGGGTCGATTTTCGGCATAAAAACTTACTCACTGGTTAAATGATACTTCTCCAGCTTATAGCGTAATGTTCCCCGCGGCACGTTCAGAATACGGGCAGTTTTAGCGACATTTCCACCGGTAATCTGAAAGGCTTTTCCAACCAGTTCCTTTTCGATTTGATCAACAACATCATCAAGAATTATCCCCTCAGGGGGAATTTCATATTTGAACGCCATTTCACTCTGCGGGGATTCCCCCCAGATTTCACGCGGCAGATGATCCGGTAAAATTTTTTCAACATTATGCATGATGCAGATCCGTTCCACCACGTTACGTAGTTCCCGCACATTTCCCGGCCAATGATAGCGCCTCATCAGATCAAGAGCTTCTCGACTGAATTGCTGGATTGTTTTATTGAATTCTCTACTGAAACGCTGCAAAAAGGATTCCAGTAATATCGGGATATCCTCCCGCCGTTCCCGCAGTGGGGAGATGTGGATGGGGAAAACATTCAACCGGTAATATAGATCTTCACGAAATTTTTTAGAATCAATCATACTATTCAGATCAGCATTGGTTGCAGCAATAATTCTGACGTTTATATCGATATTACGGTTTCCACCAAGGCGGCGAATTTTACGGTCTTCCAGAACCCGTAATAATTTGACCTGCAGGCTGATATCCATTTCCCCAATTTCATCAAGAAATATCGTACCGCCATCAGCTTCTTCAAACAGACCGATTTTTCGCGTTTTAGCGTCGGTAAATGCCCCCCGTTCATGACCAAACAATTCTGTTTCCAGAAGGTTAAAAGGTAATGAACCACAGTTGATCTCGATAAAGGGCTGTTCGCTACGGGGAGATAAATTATGGATCGCCTGAGCTACCAATTCTTTTCCGGTACCACTATCACCGGTGATTAATACCGTCGCCGTTTCGTGTTTAGCGACTTCGCGAATCTGCTGAAAAATCTGCAGCAGAGCCGGGCTGTTACCAACCATATTGATCCCGTCAGAATCACGGGAAAGGCGTTTAACTTTACGGCGTAGATGCTGAGTTTCCAAGGCCAATTTGACAATCAGGCGAATCGCGTCAGCTTTAAATGGTTTTTTAATATAGTCATAAGCACCAATTTTCAATGCTTCAACTGCACTTTCAACTGTTCCATAGCCGGTAATAATAATCACCAGAATTTCCGGATCCACTTCCCGCATCGCCCGTAATACATCCAGGCCACTGTGGCTTCCCAAATTCAGATCAAGGAGAACCAGACTAATCTCCTCATCAGTCACAATCTGCAGCGCCTCCTCCGGAGATTCAGTTGAAATCGGACGATAATTTTCTTCAGAAATAATCCGTACCAGATTCTCACGGATAAAAGCTTCATCATCAACAATCAGAATTTTTTCCATAACAAAGTGCTCCATATAGCCTGATCCAGAGAAACAAAGTTTTTATCCTCTGGTCTAAACTGTGTGAACGCAGCTGGTTGCCCGGGAGTCTGGCGGACCTTACAAAAATCTACTGCAAAACGCCCAGAGATCTTATTTTCTCTGCGTAAGGGGCAATAAAATTATCACCGTTGTCCCCTCCCCCAGTTTGCTCTCAATCTCAATTTCACCGCCGTGATCAGAAATAATATTGTAACTGATGGCTAATCCTAACCCGGTTCCATGCCCTTTACTGGTGAAAAAAGGTTCAAAAATAAGTGGCAGATGTTCCGCAGAGATACCCACCCCTGTATCACTGATCCGAATCAATATTTTGTCATTTTTGAGTTTAATTTCAACCGTCAGGACTCCTCCATCCGGCATTGCATCCAGAGAATTATTCAACAGATTCAATAAAACCTGCTTCAACCGATCTCCATCGAGCATAATTTCGGGAAGATTATCGGCCACATTTTCTACCAACTCAACTTTTTGTCGCTGACACTGTTTCCTGATCAGAGGAAAAACATCTTCCACAATACTCTGGACCTGACCATAGGCAAGCTTAGGGGTTGGCAATGCAGCAAAGTGGAGCATTTCATTGACCAGAGATTCGAGTCGCTCTATTTCACCCAGGGCTTGCCGGATCAATTGTTGATCCTGCTCTTTTCCCAGTAGACGATCGTGCAGTTCATCCAGAAGCAAACTGACCCCAGTGAGCGGATTCCGCACCTCATGAGCAATCCCTGCCGACATTCGACCCAACGATGCCAGACGATCCATCCTGGCCATCTGCTGCCGCAAATTGACCCGCTCGGTCAAATCCTCAATAGTCAACAGCCACCCTTCCTGCTGCCGAAAACTCAACGGGTACATGGCCATTCGATAGGTCAAGGTGCGACCTTTTCTTTCCAGCGCGACATATTCCCGAAAAGATTTATTTTCACCGCGTTGACTTGCAAAAAACCATCTTTCAAGAACCTCGTGCAGTTCAGGCCAGGCGATCAGCAGTTTTTTCCAACTACAATCCGTACCCGGATAATTTATGTCCAAGACCTGGCAGGCGGGTCCGTTAGCAGAAGTGACTTTACTGTCTGCATCAAAAGTAAGTAACCCTGTTTCAATATTTTCAAAAACTGCATTTTTAAAATTTCGTTCGCGGATAATTTCTTTACGTGAATGCCGGAGCGCCTGTAGAGTCTGCAGCAACCGCTGACGCCGACTATTCAGTTCCTCCACCATGGTGTTAAATGAATCGGCCAACATTCCTACTTCATCATTTGAAATCACATCAACTTTTGGAGATAAATTACCCCGGATCATCCGCCGGGTTCCTTCAGTCAATAACAGGATTGGCCGGACGATACTGTCAGATAAAATGTAGGCAGCAGCAATAACAAACATCACCGTCAGAGAGACAACCAGCCACGATTGCTTCAGGTAGTCAGTGATCAACTTCCGTATCAGCTGAGACGTTGCGACAGCCGGCTGATGAAACTGATCAATCTCAGCACCAATAGTGATGCCACCAAAGATATTATGGACCTGATATGCCCCTTCCGCATAATGGATCGGTGCATAAGCCATAATTTTATTTGCGCCGCCGACATTAATTGTTTCAACCACCCCTGATTTCCCCTGTAAAACAGCGTCAGCAACACGGGGATAGTTGGGATGGATAAAGCTGGCGGCAAAAAGATTAAAGGGAATCCGCCCTGATTGAATATCAACCTCGGGAGTCTCCGCGTCATAGGCTGGAACTAACTGCCCATGAGAGTCATAACCACGAATATCCCAATATTTTGGATGGGCAATCATCCAACCCTGATCATCAAACATAAAAGCATAATTACCACTGCCATACGAGGGAAAGACAACATTCTGATTGGCCATCGGGGAAATATGCTGGGTATATTCCATCAGATGACGGTGATCAAGAGACAGAACGACCACTCCCTGCAGCTCACCATTTTTGATAACCGGGGTCGCGAAGCGAATCACGCCACGATATTGAGTCCCCTGCACCGCTTCCAGGGGGGTTTCTGCCCCCTGCAGCTGGTCGTTTCGACTGATATACCAACCATGCAGTCGCGACACTTCAAGCTGACCAGTTTTCAATTGAACAGCCTGATTAAAGTAGCTCTCAGTTTTATAGGTTGTCTGACTGGGATCGGAAATATCTCTATAATCAGACGAGGGGCTGTCCGCCACAATTCGAACTAATTCACGACCACTGGTATCAGCATAGGCAAGTTCACTGTAGAGGGGAACATCTTCCCGGATTTCAACCGGACTATCATTGGTACCACTGCGATACCATATCTGACGTTGATGATTGTTAGAAAATTCAAGATAAGTGTCATCGGTTGGTGACAACAATGACAAATCGAGGAGATCACCTTCGACCTCATGCAAAAAAGCGGTGATTTGGGTTGCCACTAATTTTGCCTGATTCTCAAGTGCTTTTGCTGCCTGGGTATCAAGAGCCTCTGTCGTTCGTTGCCGCAATAAATCTTCGACCAGACGCAAACTGTGTTGAGAACTGAACAACAAAATCCCCAACGGGATTAAAGAAAGGAGCAAAAATGCCCCGAGAA
>JAGLDI010000181.1 GCA_023145655.1 Desulfuromusa sp.
GGGTGATATGGTTTTTATGTCGAAAACAAATAGAGCGTTGTTCTTTCCCAAAACAAGCAAAAATGTTATTAATACACGGATGCCTATCATTAAGAATGTAGGTAACAAAAATCCTTTTATAATTTAGAGAAAGTTTAAAATGAAACTCATAATAAAATTTGCCCGGGATTATCCAGGGCAAACAGTGATTGTACTGATTGCCCTGGTTTCTGCCGGGGTTATTCAGGGTATTGGTCTGACCGCCATGCTCCCATTGATGCAAAAAGCTATCCATCTTTCAAATCCTGACGTCCCTGTTTCAGCAAGTTCAGATATTGGGGATTTTATCAATTCAGCAATGTTATCTGTGGGTATTACTCCGACTATTGGCTCTTTGCTGGTCGTTATTCTGGCCGGAACACTCTTAAAGAGTTTTCTAATATTGCTTGCTAATCGAAAGGTTGGCTATACTGTTGCCGGTGTTGCTACAGATCTTCGCCTCACGCTACTGCAAGCTTTACTGGCAACCCGCTGGGGTTATTTTCTCGAGCAGCAAGTTGGCAGCCTGGCCAATGCTGCAGGGAGTGAAGTGATGAGATCTGCTGGGGCTTACCTTAAAGCAGTATCTGTCATAGCTATATTGATTCAGACCCTTGCCTATTTTTCGGTGGCAGTGCTGGTTTCCTGGAAAATCACCTTGCTCTTTATGCTTGGGGGCTCTCTGATTGCCCTGATGCTTTCTACTCTGGTCGAAAGAGCCAAGCGTGCCGGGAGAAAACAGACCCGATTACTGCAGTCCCTGTTGGCGCGTCTTTCCGACAGTTTTCAATCGTTGAAAGCATTCAAAAGTATGGGGCGTGAGAATCTGACCGGAGAATTGCTTTCGACAAACACCTTGAAACTGAACAAAGCATTGCGTAAGCAGGTTATGAACAGGGCGGTTATGCGCGGTATTCAAGAACCACTGATGAGTCTAATGATTTACGGTGGTCTCTACGTTATCCTGGTTCCCCTGCATATGGATCTGCCTAAAGGGATATTGCTGATCTTTCTCATATCACGGATGTTGAAGCAGTCAGGTAAGGTGCAACGGGAATACCAGAACATGGTGATCTCAGAAAGTGCTTACTGGTCACTGCAAGATAAGATTGTCACTGCCCAGAAACATAAGGAACCTACGGGTGGGGAGCGGGAGGCAACCCTGGAACAGGGAGTTTTTATTGACCAGGTAAGTTTTGGTTATACCGAGAAGGAAATCTTGACGAATGTTTCTCTTGAACTTCCAGCCGGTACTTTTACGTCTTTGGTTGGTCCTTCCGGAGCAGGGAAAACTACTCTTGTTGATTTGATCTCTGGTCTTTTTGAGCCGACTCGTGGGCGGGTCTTGATTGACGGAATCCCTCTACAGGAGTTCAACCTGCGGAGTTGGCGGCATATGATTGGTTATGTTCCTCAGGAAACTATTTTGCTGAATGATACTATTTTCACTAATGTGACCTTGGGTGATTCTTCCCGTACTGAAGAGGATGTGGAATATGCCTTGCGGGCTGCCGGAGCTTGGGATTTTATAGTTGAAATGGAGAAAGGGGTTAAAACTGTCGTCGGAGAACGGGGGACGAAACTCTCCGGGGGGCAACGTCAGCGAATTGCGATTGCCAGAGCATTGGTTCACCGGCCAAAACTGTTGATTCTTGATGAAGCAACCAGCGCCCTTGATCCGGAAACCGAAGCGTCAATATGTCAGGTATTGAAGGGGCTCCGTGGAAAGTTGACCCTTCTGGCAATCAGCCATCAAACCGCATTGGTAGAGGTTTCTGACCGGGTTTTCCAGGTTTCTGACGGGAAAATCCTACCTGTTTCTTCTGTGCCGGAGTTCTGTGAAGCGGAGGGGAGGCTACCATCATTCAGTCCTGCGGCTGAAGAGAATATTTAGAATGAAGTTGTCCTGTTTGACCCTTTTCCTGGCTATAATGGTTCTTTTACTGTTTCCGTTAAGTACAACTGCTTTTTCTCAGGGGGATCAAGAATCTTTTGCCTCCGTCGATCAACTGCTGAATCAGGGGGAGAATCAGCAGGCCTTGCAACTTTTACAGGAACTTCCAGATCCTTTGCCGGGGAAGCTCTGGCGGTTGTCCCGGGTCCAGTACGAGATGGGTCGGATAGCTGAGTCCAAATCTCGCCGGATGGAGTTTTTTCGCCAGGCAGAAAAATATGCCCGTGCTGCCATCACAACTGATTCTAACAACAGTGAAGGTTTCAAGTGGTTGGCGATCGCCCTGGGGGCACAATCAAAATACTCTGCGACCAAAGATCAAATCTACCAGTCCAGAGAAATCAAGGAAAATATCGAAAAATCCCTTGAGCTTAATCCTGATGATGATATTTCCTACCTTGTTTTGAGCCGCTGGAATTACAAAATTTCAGCATTGGGATTTTTTAGCCGAGCCATTGTCAAAATAGTTTATGGCGGTCTGCCGGAAGCATCTCTTGACGAAGCAGAAAGTCTATTATGGCAAGCCATCAAACTGCATGACCGGATTACCCATCGCTATAACCTTGCCAAAGTTTATCATCGTATGGATCGCCGGAAAGATGCCGTTGATCAGTTGCAACAGGCGCTTTCCCTCCCCGTAACATTTCCGGAAGAGGTTGAGGAACAGAGTAAAGCCAAAAGAAAGCTGCGGAAGTGGCAGTAATAAATATGATGTCCCTGGTTTTACGAACTTGGCAAGTTGAAACGGGCAGTGATGCTCGACACTGTTCCAGTTGTTGAATATGTTTGATGCTGTGTAGTCAGCCTGAGAATAGGTCAATAATGGCCTT